>NZ_JAXBLX010000025.1:0-73747 GCF_037027555.1 Halalkalibacter kiskunsagensis
AAAAGCAATGGCTTCGCTCACTACGCGTTTCTTATGAGAAGAACACTCATAAGATACTTTAAAACATAGTAGTGGCTTCGCTCATTGCATCAAAAGAGACTCCAAAGGTCATAAACCGACCGATTAAAAAAGCAATGGCTTCGCTCACTACGCGTTTCTTATGAGAAGAACACTCATAAGATACTTTAAAACATAGTAGTGGCTACGCTCATTGCTTCAAAAGAGACTCCAAAGGTCATAAACCGACCTTTGGAGTCTCTTTTTCATTCAAATGTCCATTGTGCGAGTGTTTCTATCGCGTGAGTAGGTAACTTTTTGTACGATTCGACTTGCTCTTTTGTTGAGACACCTGTGTATACCATTAATGTATCCATCCCTGCCCGTATTCCTGCAAGGATGTCTGTGTGGTAATTATCGCCGATCATAATCGTTTCTTCTTTCGTTAAGCCAATTACATCTAATGCTTGTTCAACAATAATTGATTCAGGTTTTCCGATAAACTTCGGAGTTACCCCAGTTGATACAGAAACAACCGAAATAAGAGAGCCTGCTCCCGGTAACAATCCACGCTCAGTTGGCAAGGCAACATCCCCATTTGTTGCGATAAACGTAGCTCCTTGGCGAACATTAAGAGCAGCCTTTGCTAACTTTTCATATGTAATTGAACGGTCAAGTCCCATCACGACAAAGTCAGCATTCTCATCTACAATTGTGTGACCTTCTTCTTCTAATGCAAACTTTAGTCCTTCTTCACCAACCATGCAAATACGAGCATGTGTCTTTTGTTCGGATATATAGGTAGCAGTCGCCATACTTGTCGTAAAGACATGCTCTGCTGTTGCAGGTACATCCATCTCTCTTAAATGCTCAGCCACTTGATCAGGTCGTTTTGTTGAGTTATTTGTAACAAAAAGATAAGGTAGCTTTCTTCTTTCTAACTCTTTCACAAACAATACGGCCTCATCAATCTTTTCACTCCCACGATAAACAGTCCCGTCTAAATCAATTAAAAAACCTTTGTAACTTTTCATATTCTCCCTCTTTCAGGCAAAGTATCATGTTGCATTCAAAATCCTCTTTCTTTTTTTTTACGTTTGTGCCTATTATGGTCCTTTGAGTTTATATACACAGCATGAAGTATTTTCTTTTGCAATACAAGACTTGCGTTCAACGTGATCAGTGACAAGTAATCGTTTGAACAGCTGTTGCTCGCATGTGCATGCAATTGGGTATTCCTTAGCTACTTGTGAAATTGGACAATTGTACTCAATAAACTCGAATGTGCCATCTTCTAGTTCTTTATACTCAACCATATAACCTGCTTGACTTTGAATTCGCGCTAATGCCTCGACACGCTCTAGAAACGATCCTTTTATTTCTGCTGCATATTTTTTATAGAGACGATCTCTTCTTTGTTCAAATAATTGGTCAACCATTTCGCTTCCATTTAATACTTCAACGTCTTGAAGAATTCCTAAAGATAAATCACTATAATTTCGTGGAAACGTTTCGCTTCCTTTTTCAGTTAAAAAATACTTATGAATTGGTCGTCCCATCGCCTGCTTTTCTAACCTTGAACTAATCAACTCATCTCGTTCTAGTTCTCGTAGGTGCCTACGAACCGCCATCTCTGTAAGTTCCAGTGTCGTAGCCAAAGATGACACGGTTTGCTCTTGATTTCGCTTTAACAGAGTTAAGATGACTTGACGTGTAGAGTTCGTCTCACTTCTCACAACGATCACCATCCTTACCTCTCATTGTATGGAATGTACAAAAAATTGCAAATAATCAACCTTACCTATTTGTTATTATTTGGTAAAAACGCACTAACTGGACCTAACTCTTCTACTAAATATCGTCTAACGTCAACTGGAAAATGTAGCAATGCTGTTTCATGTGTAGCAAATGTTTCAAGCAATTGCTGATGATCAACGTTAGAATAATTTTGCACAAGCTGCTTTCTGAGACCGATAACCTCTTTTAACGAAACTGCATCTTCTGCTTGTACAACTTTCTCGTCTTCGAGAATATCAATAATATCTTCGTAACCCCCTGGGTCTCTCATAATAAATCCATCAATCATGCTATTTCCAACATCAATAATCGATTCAATAACAACATAGGTAGCTCGTTCCAAAGCCAGTTTCTCTGTTAAATTACTAATTGCTCCCTGAGCAAGTTGGCCCTGCAATGTTTCCATATAAACAAGTGTTTGTTCAATTTTTTCTCGGTCAACAAAATACATCTCACTCATCCACCTATCATTTCATTTTCGTACGAGTATACTCTTAGTATACAACATTGGAGGGATTTCAGCATGAAAGATCAAGCCAGCAGATTCAACTGATGTATTACATAAAGTTCTACAAGCAATAGATGTCATTTCCTCCAAGCTCCTCTCATGGTATGATGACTCTAAAAGAATGGAAAGGAGCTATATACTTTGTCCGAGCGCTTTTATTTATACGATGATATAGAAGAAACAAGAACACGCTTTGTCAGTTTTATGGGTGAACATCAGCGCTTCGATCTTGCTATTGTCTCTTCATCTCGATATTATGGCAAGCAGCTTGTCCTAGATGTTCAATCGAGTCGTTTTGCCATTATCGGCTCCGATGATCTAGACGAACCAGGCTACCTCGAACATGCTTATAATTTATCTGAAGAAGAAGCATCTGAGCTTCGTTCATTCTTACACGAACTCATGTAACTTCAAATAGTTAGCCCGAGATAAAGCTCTTCTCGGGCTATTACTAGTTCAATTTGTCACTCTTCCCTTCCTCTTCCTACATATTTGGTAGCATTCACTATTAGTAAAAATAAAACGTACCGGGCAAATTAATGGAAAGGAGGTGCCTTATTCATGGCAGATAAAGAGAAACAACAGTATACAGATTTTTCAAATGTTGAAACTCAGCGAAATTTCCTTGCCGCAGAAGACTTTCCTGAGGGCCCGTACGGCTCACCAATTAATAAAAATCAACCTGTTTCAAATAAAAGTACACCATGGGAGCCTGGACAACGTTACTATAGTGCTTTTAACTATGAGTTTAAGTCACTGCACCAAAATTTACCAAGGGAATTTCCGGGAGCTCACCCAACTCATGATGACCAGAATAAAAACGAAGAACCACCATACACAACAAATTAAAATCGACTGATCCCCAAACGAACCGTCCTATGAGCACACTCACCGGACGGTTTTTCTATGTAACAAAAGCAACCTCCGCAATTAGCGAGGCTGCTTTTCTTTTTCTTCTTTTACTTTTTTAATGACGAAATAGGCACAGCCAAAATTGCAATACTCATACAAATAATCCGGCAATGTGCTAATTTTTGTATCATGTGTTGATTTTTTATGTCGGTCTTCAAAAAAGCCTCTTAGCCTTAACTGGTTGTAACCCCAATCACCAACTATGTAATCATATTTATTTAAGACATCAGCGTAGCGGGCTTTGAAAGCTTCTTCATCCCAACCATTTTTTACATCTTCTAAAATTTCATAGTGCATCCCTTGAATGCGAACCATTTGGCTCACCTCTTTATTTTTGCTTTCCTTATTATACCACATTTCAAACCACATACTACAAAAACTACTCACACTTATCTTTCGCAAACCTCTTTCATGCAGTCATACACCATCATTTACTAGCTGTAAAAGTCAGTCATTCTGGTCAATCTGAAGATAGAGGAGGTTTGATTATGATAAAAAAATCATTACTTGTTACTGGTATTGCAACCATGTTACTTGCATCGGGTTGTCAAATGCCTGAACAAGGGCAAACGTTGCAGCGAACAGCTAATCATGATAGTCATCAGCCAAACCAAGGACACTATCCGATTAATGCGTTAAACGAAACGAACGACTACAGTCACTTCGGCTATTCTCGTTATGAGCGAGACCATATTGTCCAAAACGGCCGACAAGATGCCATTCCTGTCATTGATCGAGATCGTCTATCAGATGCGGTTACACGAATGGTGTTAACGAATGACGTTGTAAATGAAGCAGGAGCACTTGTCACAGATAAATATGTACTTGTTGCTTACGATGCTCAGGCGGATAATCGTGAGTTTGTAGCAGATCAAGTAAAACGAAGTGCGCTATCGATCATACCACGTTATTACGAAGTATACATCTCTGATAATCACGATCATTTTGATGAAATTGAACGTTTCCAAAATTTATCTTCTGCCAATTCAGATCTTGAAGGAACATTAGAACAAACGATTCAAGAAATGAAGCAAGAATCACCACAAGGAGAGTATAACGAAGATGCTGATGATAACGTCAACATCATGCAATCAAAGCAACGACGGCTAATGGATCGCTAACAAGAAGGCTAACCTGCACATGAAAATCATAAAGAAGGAGCGTCACTGCGCTCCTTCTCCTTGACTACTAAGAAACGATTCTTAGCAGCTTCCTTATTGATTTGTTACCTTTTTAGCTTCGGCACGTACTTGTGCTTCATTTACTTGCTCATCGGCATGATAAGAAGAACGAACAAGTGGACCAGCTTCACAATGACTAAAGCCTTTCTCCAAAGCAATTTCCTTAAGTTCTGCAAATTCGTCTGGGTGATAATACTTTTGAACTTTCAGATGTTTCTTTGTTGGTTGTAAGTATTGTCCTATTGTCATGATGTCGACATCTGCTGCACGTAGATCGTCCATTGTTTCAATGATCTCTTCCTTTGTTTCACCAAGACCAATCATTAAACTTGATTTCGTAGGAATGTCTGAATGCATTTCTTTTGCACGTTTTAAAAATTCTAATGTACGCTCATAGGTAGCACGTGCACGAACCCTTGGTGTTAGGCTGCGGACCGTTTCAATATTATGATTCATAATATTTGGACGCGCATCCATTAATGTTTTTAAGTTGTCGTAACTACCAAGCATATCTGATGGCAATACTTCTATAGTACAGAAAGGATTGCGGCGTCTTACCGCTCGTACCGTCTCTGCATAAACAGCAGACCCTCCGTCTTTTAAGTCATCTCTAGCGACAGCAGTAATAACGACATGTTTTAATCCCATCTTTTCAACGGATTCTGCTACACGCTCTGGCTCTTGTAAATCAAGTTCATTTGGTAAACCTGTTTTGACGGCACAGAAACGACAAGCTCTCGTACAAACATCACCAAGAATCATGAAGGTTGCTGTTTTACGAACGGCCCAACACTCATGAATGTTCGGGCAACGCGCTTCTTCACATACCGTATTTAACTTGTTTTCTCGCATCATTTTTTTAAGTCCTGTATACGACTCATTTGTATTTAATTTTATTTTCAGCCAATCTGGCTTACGAAAATGCTCTTCTTTCTTTGCCATTCAACTCACTCCATCCAATCGTTGTCTCTTTATTTTCCCAAAAGTAATTTCTCTATTGGAAAAAAGCATTTTACACATACTATAAATACTCTCTCATCAAAATTCTCTCTACTACTTTATCATGATTTCGAAAAAATAACCAAGCGACCGCTCAAAATTTCCAATCATTCTCTCCAATTTTTCGGGCTTTTTTTACCACACTATATAAAGAGCAAAACACGGCCAGGAATAACTGTTTCTTAAACGTTAGAAAGGAGCCTAACATGAGATTAAGTAAAGTCATTGTCTTAGCCATTATTTTCGTGTTTGTTTCTCTTCCACTTGTTACAGCGGCAGAGAAAGAGGAGCTAACGAATGAACAAATTTATGAAAAACGGATGGATTTATTTAAAAAAGTAGAAACCGTTACAAATGTCCCGTGGCACTACTTAGCCGCTGTTGATACGTATGAGCGAGGTCTAAGACGTGCTATTAAAGACCGTCCAAAAGAGGAAGGGTTCATTTCTATTTATTATTCTGAAGAGGAATGGGCTGGTAAGTTCAACCCTAATAAACAAGATACGCACCCTTTATCTATTCAAATGTTTGGTGGAGTAGGACTTGACGGTGATGGAGATGGTCTTGCTGATCGAAGCAATGATGAAGATGTTCTATATACTCTTGCTCATTATCTAGAAGGCTTTGGTTTTAACGAAGATGACCTTCGGATTGGTTTATGGGAGAAGTATAAACGGGATCAATCAGTGAGGATTGTCCATGGACATGCTCAAGTATACAAAAAGTTCGACACGTTGGATTTAGATGACCATGCTTTTCCAATGCCTCTGAACTATAATTATAGTTACAAAAACACGTGGGGAGACAGGCGTGGCTGGGGTGGTAGACGGATTCATGAAGGAACGGACATTTTCGCAGGCTACAACGTCCCCATACGTGCCACAGCATATGGTCGAGTGGAAATCAAAGGCTGGAACAAATATGGTGGTTGGCGAATCGGCATTCGTGACTTAGATAACATCTATCATTATTACGCCCATTTAAGCGGATTTGAAAAGGGCATTGAAGAAAATAGCATCGTTGCCCCAGGTGATGTAATTGGGTATTGTGGGAGCTCCGGTTATGGAAAACCTGGTACACAAGGAAAGTTCCCTCCTCACCTTCATTACGGAATGTATCGTGATAACGGCTATACAGAATGGTCATTTGACCCATACCCTTCTTTAAAGCAGTGGGAACGAAAAGCGTATCAAGATCGAAGAAAGAAAAAATAACATGATTTCAAGCGCTAGAATAAGTGTTCTAGCGCTATTTTATTAGCCGGTGACGAATAAGTTTATTCCTTTAGAAAAGACTAAATGTACAAGACAATTAAAGCGAGGAAGCTTAAATGACAGAAGATCAAACTCAACTTTTAACAAACTTAAGAACTTCACAAGAGGAAATCACAACCGAGTGGATCAACTATTGGCTCGAGTATTCTTTTCTCGATACATGGCAATTTTGGTTTAACTTTATTATGCTATTTGCCCCACTCATCGTGCTTTACTTTAAATTAGATAAAAGCAAAGCATTTCTTTTAGGTTTTTATGGATTTAACGTTCATGTCTGGTTCTCTTATCTTGATACATTTTTTGTAAAAGTGGGTTTAGTGAGTTATCCGTACCAAGCCATCCCGATCACCCCTGTAAATTTTGGATTAGACGTCTCCCTTATCCCAGTCTTATTTATTTTTCTATATCAATGGGTTCTTAATCACAAGAAAAATTACTACTTGTACGCGACCGCCTTAAGCGCAGGCCTTGCATTTGTCTTCAAGCCTTATTTAGTTGTTTTTCAGTTGTTTGAGATGCATAAGGTAAACTACCTCCATCTTTTTATCGGCTATGTATTTGTTTTCCTTGTGTCTAAGTGGATCACAAATTTATTTATTTACTTTAAAAGAAATAGTATAGCGGAGACTAATTTATAAAAAAATGTCGCACATAGGACAATAGCCTTAGTGCGACATCTGTTTGTTTTATCTCTTACTTTTTGACACCTTTACAGCATTGGCAATACTAAGTCCTAAACCTCCCCAAATAATAAACATACCTAGAATCATCATTGTAACTGCTCCACCACTCATATCGCTCAACTCCTTTTATTATTTTCTCGGAATATTCATATCACCATTTTTCCACTTAAACTTTGCAAAAATAAACCCAACGACAATGGCTAAAATGGCCACGAGCCAACCTGAACCAATTAAAAACGCAGTAGAATAGCCTTCATAATTATCTGTTAAGTTGTTAATCGTATTTTGAATAAACATGTACCCGAGTACAATTGGTGTAATGATACTTAAACAGATTTTCCACCATGAACCAAGCCGGAAATCAGACACTCCATTCGCATGTGTTTGAAACTCTGGCAATTTTTTTACAAACCATGAGACAGCAATGACAGATACAAGACCAGCAAGAGCAACCCCAAATTGATTAATGAAATAATCAGCTGCATCTAAGAAGAACAACCCACCTTGAGTGGCGAACAGGACTGAAATGAGAGCAGATAAACCCCCACCAATTGTAACGGCTTTTCGTCGTGAGAATTTAAACTTATCTTGTACAGCTGATACAAACGTTTCAACAATGGAAATGAGCGACGACAAACCTGCAAGCACGAGTGATCCAAAGAACAACACTCCAAACAATCCATTCATACCAGGGAATGTGTTAATAATCTCAGGGAAAACAACAAAGGCCAGACCGATCCCGGCATCAGCAACATCGGCTACCGCAACACCTGATGCATTTGCCATAAACCCCAGGGCTGCAAAGACACCAATCCCAGCTAATAATTCAAAACTTGAGTTACTAAAGCCGGTAATAAACGCATTATTTGTAATATCCGATTTTCTCGATAAATAACTCGAGTACGTAATCATTATCGCAAACGCGATCGATAAACTAAAGAAAATCTGTCCATACGCTGCCACCCAAACCCCTGGTGACATAATTTCACTCCACTCTGGTTTAAAGAAAGCATCTAACCCGGTTAATGCACCTTCTAGCGTGATCGCTCGGATAACAATAAGCAAGAACATCGCAACGAGTAATGGGATAAAGATTCGGTTTGCGATTTCAATTCCACGTCTTATCCCCTTAAATAGCACACCAAGCGTGATAATCCAGACGAGCACAAGTGGAATGAATACGCCTGGAACAAGTGCTCCAATGTCACCAGGAGCTCCACCTGAAACAACATCGATTCTTTGGAGGTAATCCCCCATTAAAAAGCCACCCGTATCTTCACCCCACCGTTGATTGACAGCAAAGTACGTATAGGACATCGCCCAAGCAATTATGACCGCATAGTATGTTGCAATCACAAAGGAAATGGCTACTTGCCACCAACCGATCCATTCTGTTTTTTTATTCATTCTTGCATAGGATAACGGCGCCGAACCTCGATACTTATGGCCGAGAGTAAATTCCATAATGAGAAGAGGAATACCAGCAGTAATAAGAGCAAATAAGTACGGTAAAAAGAAAGCTCCTCCTCCATTTTCATACGCTACATACGGAAAACGCCAAATATTCCCTAAACCAACTGCCGAACCAATTGCAGCCAAAATAAATCCAGCACGCGTCCCCCACTGTTCCCTTACGTTCATTCGCTTCACCTCTTTACATGTATTTTTGAATCACTTTCTCTATTTATTTATTCCGAATGTTCTCAATTTAGTATAGATATTTTCAATAATTTGAAATCGCTTACATAATTAACTGCACTGCGTTCCTTGATGGTTAAAAGAATCAAGAGAAGCTACGTAGTGCAATGTGTGGAGCATTATCGCTCCTTTAAAGCTCTTTCCAATTTCGGTTTCACTTTTCAAAATCCCCTCATGTAACGAAACAACCCTAGTTTCGAATGGAGTAGGTTCTTGTCACATTTTCCATAAACATTGAGTACGATGAAATAATAAAGGATGTTTTTTTAACGCGTGGTCGAAGTAGGATAAAGGAGGTGTGAAGAGATGGCTCGTTATCGAACAAAGCCAGTCGTGATCGAAGCTGTAAAAATTACAAGAACGATCACGATTGAGACTGCAGAAGGCTCAATCGTTGGCCGTCCTGGCGACTACCTTATAACAGATAAAAATGGAGAGCAGTACCCATGTACAGCAGAAAAATTTGTGAAAACGTATGAGCGTGTAAAAGATGGTTCAGATGTGACCTCTTTCCTCAAGAGATCATTACGAAAGTTAAAGCGAAAATCAAAAGAACTCTTTGTGAAAACGTAGATTCAATCATAAGTCGGCTGCCAACTACACATCAAAACGTATCAGTAAATTCTCTTCCTTAGATTTATCGAATTTTATTCTAAGGAGGGTTTTCTTTTTACTTGGTTAATTGTTAATAGGCACATACCCTGTTTCCTCCACTAACCATTGTCCTTGTTCAGACAAGATCCATTGAAGAAAAACATCAATATTCGGATTGTCACTTCCAGCAGTGATCGCATAAAACTCTGACGTAATCGGATATTCATCATTTCGAATTGTTTCTTTATTTGGATAAACACCGTTTATTTCTAAGTAGCGAACTTCTCCATTTTGCACCATTTCAGTGGAGAAAAAACGAAAAGTAAAACCAATTGCATTTTTATAATTTCGATAACTGGAGACTTCTTCAATGATCCCTCCCATACCTGAAGCGATATTTTCAGTAGGAGGCTCAACTAACGGCTCCTCCCCCATCAGCTTTTCTAATGCTGTTTGACTTCCGCTATCAGCAGGTCGTTGAAAGGCTAGAATTGCTTCATTGTTTCCCCCTACCTCTCTCCAATTTGTAATGTCACCTGAATAGATGGCTTGAATTTGCTCAACCGTAAGTCCTTTTACCGGATTTTTCTCATTCACAAAAAAGACAAACGCTTCACGTCCAATCGGGGTTAGCTCAAGTTCAACACCTTTTTCTTCAGCCATTTGCAACTGACGCGCAGAAGGACCTGCCGCAAAGATGATATCAACCACTCCATCTATAAGCTTGCGATACGCCTCACCTGTTTGGCTCGACATGACCTCACTTTGATGTACGTCATACTCTTTTTCGGGATAGCTTGCTCGTGCAAAGGCAGAATACACCGGATAAAGTGCTGTCGCCCCGTCTAAAATAGGAAGCTCACTTTCTAGTTGTAAATTAGATGGTTCTACTAATGCAACAACACTAGAATCCTCGTGAAATGGCTGATAGCCGTATAAATTAAAATCCTGATCACTAACCGTGGCGATATTATTTATATAACTCTCTCTGATTTCATAGATAACGGTCGCAATAACACATAGGGCAAGAAAACTAAGCGAACTAATTTTAAGCGTTCTTGGTTTCGCTAACGTAAATATCTTCATGATAAAAAAGACAAATAAAGCAATGGTGGTGACAATAATAAGAGGTGTGTAAAACTGAAATTCTCCCATTAACAAGCTAAAAGCCGCTGCAAAAAAGCCAAAGAATCCAAGACATAATGCTACGACAGTACAAATAATCATTTTAATAACGATATTTATCTCCATCCTTTTTCTCCTTCATACGGTCAAGTTTACCAAAAATACTCTTTCATCACTCTACCATAAATGACCTTCTCGATTGCTAGATTTTTGCTTCCCTTCTGATAACAAAAAAAGATCAACCTTCAATAAAATAGAAGGTGACCTTTTTCTTATTTATTATGCTTTTTTACCATACATTCTTTTTAAAATAACCACGGTTGCAAAAAGAAGAGCAAATGCCACTACTAAACTCAATAAGACACTTGTCGTCATTCCGAGTACAACATATGAAATCATCGTAATTCCAGCTGCTACTAACGCATATGGAAGCTGTGTCACAACGTGATCAATGTGATGACTCCCTGCTCCAGTAGAGGAAAGAATCGTCGTATCTGATATCGGTGAACAATGATCACCAAAAATAGAACCAGCAAGAACTGCAGCCATCATCGGCAAGATCATCGTAATATCAATGACAGCTGCCATTTCACCGGCAATCGGAAGTAACAATCCAAACGTCCCCCAAGATGTTCCCGTTGAGAACGCTGCAAAACCTGCAATCACAAATAAAATAACAGGTAAAAACATTGGATGAAGATTCGCTTCCTCAACAAGTGACGCTAAATACGTTCCTGTACCTAAATCACCAATGATGGAGATCAACGTCCAAGCAAAGAATAATATATAAATAGCTGGAAGCATAGACTTCATTCCCACAAAAAGGGAAGGACCAATCCCTGTACCTGACTTCGGCTTGAACACATTCATTAAAAGGGCAATGGCTAAGCCAAACAGTCCACCGTATACAAGAGCTGCTGCCACATCCGTGTTTTCAAAAATGGTTAAAAGTGTTGCGGTGCCTTCCGTTCCTTGAATTCCTGTTGTAATCATAAAAAAGACTGTGCCTACAATGAGCGCAATAATCGGCCATACTAAGTCGCCAACTTTGCCTTTATCACTTGCTTGGATATCTTCTTGAGAACCAGGAATAGCTCCTAGCCCTATATTAAACAATTCGCCTGTTTTCATCGCTCGTTGTTCATGAGCTTTCATCGGTCCAAAATCAAGGTTGAACCATGCAACAGCTAACACAAGCCCAATCGCAACAAGTGCGTAAATATTCATTGGCACCATTAACATGAACGCTTGTAATGCTTCGTACTCGGTCACTGAATGCGTTGCAAAAACCCCCGCAATAATGGCGATAATGTACGCACCCCAACTTGAAATTGGCGCAATGACACACATTGGTGCTGCCGTTGAATCAACTAAATAAGCTAATTTCGCACGTGAAATCCGGTGACGATCTGTTAAAGGGCGACTCACATTCCCAACCGTTAAACTATTAAAGTAGTCATCAATAAAAATGATTAGCCCAAGCACGACCGTTAAGATTTGAGCACCAACACGAGTTTTCACTCGTTGCATTGCCCACTCTCCAAACGCACGACTCCCGCCGGATCGAGTAATGAGTGCAGCCATCATCCCTAATAACAAGAGGAAGAGAATGATAAAGAATTCCCATGTATTTATCGCAAACCCTTCGTCAATAATCGCTCGAGTGACCGATTGGAATGTCACAGATTCTACTTCGTAATCAAAAATGATTCCCATAACAATTCCATAAATATTTGCTGCCGCAGTAAGCGGATTAAAATTGTGTAACATCAACGCTCCAACAATAGCACCTGTCCCAAGTGATACTAAGACACGTCTTGTAACAATAACCATTACAAGCGCTAAAATCGGAGGCACTAAAGATAAAATAGATAATTCCATATAAAATATCCTCCTAAATAATATATACTGGTTCTTTCATAGAATGAGGACTTCTTAAGCACATGCTCACTTTAATAAACTATGCCTACTTCGCATAAGCAATATTACTCATACATAGCTTCAAAACAGAAAAAGACGACAATGGTTAACCCACTATCGCCTTTTAGCCGAGTGAATCCCCATAATCATGGTAGTCCTCCATAACTTGATCACTTCAAGTTATGACAGCCCTGCATTTATTCAATGCAGCTCCAGCAGAAATAGCCTGACATCTACTCCCACTTCGGCGATGGCTCCTTTTTCTTCTCATCAACGTTGTCATCCTCAGAAAAGATACTGATAGCAATCGCGCCTCTACCTCATTGTAAAATGAGGCACCTCTATTTAATTACCAATTATGGATGTTATCATGTTTTATTAGGAAAGGCAATGTTAATTTCCACCACTTGGAGGAAGACCTAGTTCATTATCTTCAGATGATTTTTTTAATTCGGCAGGTAAAATCATCCCCCCTCCACCATCTGAATAATATTCTGGAACTTTTCCTTGGATATTGATAAAGCCAACAGGTATCGTTGTTTTTACTGCTTCAGTATTTGTCGCAAACGGAATAACAATCTTTACATCGACAATGACATCAAAATTAAATGAGATCGTCGTATTATTGATGCCTGTATTTATCGTTTCAGCATTAAGGTCAGTCTTCACATCCCCAATTGCCGAGAAGCGAACCGGAATTTGTGGTCCAAGTTGGGCAAGTAGGGCATTGTTTGTCGCCTGACCGAGAGGAATGCTATAAATAATTCCACCCTCAGTAGTCAGACTTTCATTATTGCCTTCTGAATCAAATGTCACATCGAAAGCTTCTCCTTGTTCGATTGCTTTTAAATGACGCTGAACACGGTTAGTTGCTTCTGATAATATTTTGTTGTAAATTTGAGTATTAAATTGAATCAATTGAATATCATCATTCGCATTTTTTTCAATAAAAAATAAATCTTCCTGGTTTAGATCACTTGCGATTTTCTTCGATACGGCATCATTTATTGCCTTTGTTGCAATCACTCTTGTCTCTGTCGTAGCGATAGACATCAAAGTTGGCCGAATCCCCTTCTCAATAATCCACAACCCTTGTACTGTTAACACAACAAAAATAAGAAAAGATAAAAGTAGCACATAACGAAATGGCAGCGGACCTTTTCGAGATTGGGGTCTATATCTTCTTGGCGCTCTCATGCTGAAAAACCCCCTTCCCCACATTTCTATGCAGGAAGGGGGATAGTTTGACCAAAAAGTTTATGCAAACCTAACTCATATTTCGTGCATAGATTCGAAACTCATGTGGATAACGGTTTTTCTCATCCATCATTCCCTTTTCAACTGATACTATGTTCCAGTTTTGAGCTTCAATTTCTGGGAAAAACGTATCACCATCAAAATTTTCATCAATATATGTAACATAAAGGCGATCAACATAATCCCAAAACAGTTTAAACACCTCTGTTCCTCCAATCACAAAGCACTCATCTTCTTGCTTTGCCATTTGCAGGACTTCAAAAATGTCGTGCACAACTTCGCAGCCCTCTGCTTCATAATCTTTGCTCCTTGTAAGTACAACATTTTTCCTTTTCGGCAAAGGACGGCCAATCGACTCGTACGTTTTTCTTCCCATTACAATCGTATGTCCCGTTGTAACTTTTTTAAAATAAGCGAGATCAGCTGGCAAATGCCATGGAAGTTGATTTTCTTTCCCGATCAAACGGTTACGATCCATTGCAACAACAAAAGAAATCATAGAACTACTCATTCCTTTCAACATTTTTTCTTATCGTACCATAAAATGCTGATCCGACAATAAATCTAGCTCCCTCTTTTCCTAAATTTAGCTTTTATATTTCCGCCTAATTAGCAAATTCAACTTGTTTACTAGTTGACAATGACTTACCATTTATTTTATAATCGATATTGTAAACGCTTACATTTTTTTCATTGGTACTATTATGCAAAAGGGAGTGACGTTATGTCTTTTTTTACCCCACCTAAGATCGATAAAGAACAAATTATCGACACCCTTTTAGAAAATCAGTTATTTAAAATGCCTGACGGACGCCAACTATATGAAGCAACAGAAGAAGAATTAAGACTACTAATTTGCTCTGAAATCGATAATCACCAAACATTCTGTGATCTATAATGTCACTGATTAAAGCCTGTAGAAATGATCAATCCAGATCGTGATACGGGCTTTTGTTATGTACATTCGGAGGTACTTAATACCTCTCGAATGTTTGAAATGAAAAAAGAATGACTACACTTGCTTGTAGTGAGGTGAGTCATAATGTATAGATATAAATTATTGTTAGGATGTTGGTTCCTCATTTTACTTCCTTTTTTATTTACAGAGAATTTTCGAGAGCTTTGGATGAACGGGATCATTCAGTTTTCGTTTACATTACAACCTAGGTTCTCAACCTTTTTTAATACCTATTCCCTGACTGGAGCAAGTGATCTGTTTCTATTGCAAAAACTTGGTCACTACCTCGCTTTTTTTACACTTGCAGTCTTAAGTATTTTAGCATGGAAAGAAGCAAGATACGGATTCCTATTTAGCTTTTGTTTCGCCATTATCTCAGAATTCTTTCAGCCCTTTTTTGAACGAGATGGAAGATTTTTGGACGTTATCATCAACTCGATTGGCATTCTCACTTGTCTACTTATATATTACATAGTTAAGAATAAATCAGTATATGTCAATCATTTGCACAAACCAATAAGGAGGACACTATGTTAAAAGCAGTTGTAGCAGGCGTTTTCTTTGTCATTCTTTGTGTTGCTATACCTAGTTTACTCGGTTATTATCATAGCGATAATAACCGCCCCTTCGCCTCTTTTGTGAAAGAGTCAGAGTATGATACAAGCTTAGAACAAAGGAATGATGAGAAATCTATGGATTTAAAAATAGAACATGAATTAGATAAAATGAATGACAGCCAAGAAGAAGAAAACCAAGAACTCGTATATGCAACATCAGATGAGGCAATGGAGGCCGTATTAAAACACTTTTCATTAACAGAACTGATTAGCATTTATCAAAGTGTCCGTCATGGAGTTGATGAGGAAAAAAGAGAAGAGTTACTTACGATGCTACAAGAGCGGTTCTCCGACGAAGAAATTGAGGCATTAAAAGTGATCGGTTTTTCTGAGTTGGATAAAGCATTGCAGTAAGATTTGTGTATATATTTACTAAGACACACTTGGCATTAGACCCTCCTTTATGACCATCATCAATCATGAAGGAGGGCATTCCATTACATACGATGTTCGCTTCTCTTAACAAACTGCACAGGTACGTTTAGCTTTTTCATAAAATAACTATGAAGCAGCATTCCAATAACAATTAATGATAAACCTATTACAGCTATACCACTTGGCAAAGGCGTCGATAAAAGCAACACCTCACCAATTAGCACAAAGAGTACTTGTGTTGATTGTGTAGCTTCCACAGCTGCAAGCTTCCCTTGATGATGGCGGACGCGGTCGGTCGCAATAAAAAATAGGGTTGTCGCAATGACGCCTGAACTAATGGCGACAATAAATGATTGCACAATTTGATCGGTTGAAGGACTTCCCACTGTTTGAAAACCAACTACACCAATGACAACCCAAAATGGCATACTCGCTAAAGTCATTCCTAAGATTCTCTGAAACGAGTCTAACCTTCCTTTACATAGTTCCATCATTTTGCGATTTCCTAATGGGTAAGCAAAAGCCGCTACGACCACAGGTAGCATCCCAATTGTAACTGTATGAACTGTGAGACTGTGAGCTTTTTGCAGTTGCATTAGACTAACTCCAACCAAGATAAGTAGCGAAATTGCAAGAGCCCTCTTTGGTATTTTATTCCGGACTTTTTTATCACTATTTGTTTCAAAAAACAAAGGTCCCAGAAGTGTTCCTGCTACAATCGTTAGTTGCCAAGTTCCAGCAACTAACCAACCTGGACCATATGCCGCAGCATACGTTATAGGTGCATAAAATAAACCAAAGCCAACAAAACTCCAACCTAACCACTGAAATGGATGTTTTCTCATTTCAATAAAAACTTGTTTTAAATTGTTACGAAAAAGTACAATTAAAAATAAAAATGGTACCATAAAAGCGAATCGCAATGAGGAACTCCAAAGCCAGCTGCCGCCAGACAATTCCATTGAACGATTTAAAATAAAGGTTACGGCAAAAAACATTGATGCAATAATGCCGATCATGATTTCTTTCATACTCTCAACCTTTCTACCAAACGTAGTGTATAATATATTATATCATAGCTAAAGTATAATATACTTTATTGTTCAGAATATTACCAACGTTATGTAAGGAGGTTGTCTTTATGGATCAACACGAAGCTGAAAAAATAGCGAGACAAGTGGGAGAAACGTTGAGGGAAATCAGAAAAAAACGAGGAATGAGTTTACTACAATTAGCTGAGGCAACTGACGTAAGCAAATTAACGTTAGGAAATATCGAGCGAGGCGAGGCCAATCCTTCTCTAACAGTTATTTGGAAAATCGCAAATGGTCTCTCCATCCCTCTATCCTTATTGTTACATGAAAATGCAGACATCACCATTTCCCGTAAACATAAGGGGAATAAAGTGCTGAGTGCAAATGAGGCCTGTACACTTGAGCCAATGTTTGATAGTGTTCACCATGGTTCTAGCGAAATACACCGTGCATTCTTAAAGCCACACAGTGAATACAAACCAGGTGCACATCAACTTGGAGTGACTGAGTATGTAACAGTGATGTCAGGTGAAGTACTAATTCAAATTGAAAATGACTCTTACCATCTTTATGAATATGATTCAATTAAGTTTAGTGGAGACAGAGAACATGCATATATAAACCCTACTTCATCCACAACCGTTTTACATTTTGTTATGACCTATTCAAAGTAAAAAAAACTATGATCTCTCTTAACTTAAAAAACTTTTTAGTGATCAAATGAAAAACAAAAAAACTGCTAGGTTTAAATGCCTAGCGGTTTATATGTTTATTATCCAAGTCATTTCTTGATAACTTCTATTATGAATGCTTAGGCATTTGCCTCTCGCAAATTTCAATCATTTCTTCAAGTAAATCAGCTTTACTTAATTCTGTCCATGGGATCTCGATCCCTTTTCCAGGTGCAAGTGCCTTCCCACGATATTCCTGATGGTCATTTGCAGCAATGTATATATCCCAACTCCATGTCTTTACTTTCTCTCTATAATCTATATCCCCTTGATTATCAATCTCGACTAAATAATGGTTTTTCACTTTAAACTCTCTAATGTTGTCCATAATTCCATCTCCTCTCTTTCTATTCCTATTCCCCATACTAGTAATTCGGCAATCATTTTAAATTCCCTATAACTTTCGTCCAACAATAACCGACACTATTCTAAAAAAACTGTTTGAATGAGTCAAAATTCGGGGCGTACCTGGTATTTATCTACTGATGTTTACTTATTCAGAAGAAAAGGTAGAGTAAAATATGTATTTGAGTAATTTAAAAAGCACAGACTGTCACTACAAAAGATGAAGAGACATGTATTAGAGTACATTTCGACCTAATGGAGGGACATTAAGGATAAATAACCTTCTCATTACTAATAATAAGAAATACGTAAGCAGTGGAGCAATCGACAAGCTTCGAGGCGTGTCAAGCACCACAAAGGAGGACGTAATTGTGAAAAAGATCCCAATAGGTAGCATCATCTACTTTGTAGCAGCTCTACTTTGGCTTTTCCTCGCCTTTACTGATTTTGGAAATTGGTCAAACCGAGTATATTTTGCTTTATTTCTTTTGTTTGTCGTTGTCGGCTTTATCAACTGGCGGATGACAGATCGCACAAACTCTGACTGATCCCCCCTTAAAACATCGATCATCTTGCAACATAACACCGCCCCTTCTCTTCTTATAATCAAGTTAAAAAGTCAAGTAAGAGGGGGCTGATTTCACCTACATCCACACTACCAGACATATTCAAACATCCACTATTCTATCTCATCCTTTCAAATCAACTCATCTTACCCATCACTAGAAAGAATCAGAGAAAATTGCATGATTTCCTTAATTTCACAAACAATATAATATAAGGCATAAATTTGTGTTGAAAGAGGAATAAATCGTGCTAAAGAAATTTCGAATCGCTAAAAAAATTCAGTCATACAAAACTTCAAAGCCTCAAGAAAACAAAACTCTCAATAAAATTAAAATTGAAAAACATTTAGCGAAAAATTCTGATCACTTAAAAAACGTACTAGGAAAAAGTGCCGATGTGAAATTTAGAGAAATTGAGGTCTATTTCGACCCACCCATTAAAGTGTTTGTTTGTTTTTTAGATGGTTTAGCTAATGAAGAATATATTAATTTACATATCATCAAACCATTAATGGAACCTAACTTCACAATAAACTATCCAGGAAATGATGATTGTCTAACAGTAGTAAAAAACCGAATATTAAGCACATCAAGTATTAATGAAGCAAACACGATGGAGGATGTAATAGAACAAATATTATCAGGACAAACCGTTATTTTTATAGATGGATATGATTCAGCTTTACTTATTGGCACCCAAGGTTTTGAATCAAGAAATGTAGAACAACCAGATACTGAATCAAGCGTACGAGGGTCACGAGAAGGATTTAACGAAGTTCTAAAAGTAAATACGTCTTTAATTCGCAGAAAGATTAATAATCCAAATCTTCTATTTGAAAGCATGAAAATTGGTAAAGAGACAAAAACAAACGTTCGAATCGGCTACATAGACGGAATTGCGAATCCAAAAATTGTTGAAGAAGTAAAACAGCGTTTAACTCGAATCGACACAGATATGATATTAGAATCAGGGTACATTGAACAGTATATTGAGGATCATCCTTATTCAATCTTTCCAACGATTGCAAATAGTGAAAAACCTGATAAAGTTGCAGCCAAAATATTAGAAGGCAGGATTGCTATCTTTTGTGATGGAACCCCTTTTGTATTAACGGTTCCACACTTATTTGTTGAAACATTACAAGTGGCAGAAGATTATTATTCACGACCTTATTTAGCTTCACTGATGAGGTTGTTACGAATTTTAGCTTTATTTTTAACTGTTGCTACTCCTGCATTATTTGTTGCTGTTGCAACGTATCATCATGAAATGGTCCCATCTCTTCTTCTAACGACAATGGCCGCCGCTGAAGAAAAAGTGCCCTTTCCGGTATTTATCGAAGCTGTACTCATGTCCGTAGTTTTTGAATTACTCCGAGAAGCAGGGGTTCGAATGCCACGTCCAGTCGGTTCTGCGATTAGTATTGTCGGAGCGTTAGTCATTGGAGAAGCTGCCGTAACAGCTGGGCTCGTGAGTGCACCGATGGTTATTGTTGTTGCTCTGACAGCCATTACAGGTTTTGTGGTCACAGCATTAAATGATGCGGTTATTTTATCAAGGTTCTTACTTCTATTCTTAGCAGCTGCACTTGGTTTTTACGGCATTCTTATGGGAACTCTTTTAATACTAGGTCATATGTGTTCATTACGTTCTTTTGGGACCCCTTATTTAGCTCCAATTGGTCCAATTATCTTTGAGGGGTGGAAAGACTCCATTTTACGGTTTCCATTATGGAAGCTGAAAGTAAGACCAATTTCAGTCGTGTGGAAAAATTCGCAAAGGCAAGGACAAAAAAACAAACCCAATCATCCGAATGCGAACAAAGGAGAGGGTCAAAGTTGATGCGAATAGTCATAATTGTAATCTGCTTGTTACTAGTTACAGGGTGTTGGGATCGTAAGGAATTAACTGAAATCGGAATCGTTGCCGCAATAGCAATCGATAAAGATCCTGATACAGGAGAATATGAAATTACGTCACAATTCCTGAGACCCTCTGCCGAAAGCACGCAAACACCGAGTCCAGAACGCCCCTTTTTATTAGTTACAACAACTGGAAAAACTATTTTTGAAGCGATGAGAAATGCGAATCAAACAACCGACAGAAAAGGTTTCTTCGCCCATAATAAAGTCATTGTTATTAGCGAGGAGATCGCAAAGGAAGGACTAGTCCCAATAATGGACCCTTTTCAAAGAGGCAAAGAAATAAGAGGCTATGTATGGCTTTGTATCGCTAAAGGGACTGAAGCAAAAAAGATATTAGAAATAAAGTCAGATAACATAGCACGGATTCCTGCAAACTATTTAAATAGCCTAATTGATAATGCTGAAAACAACGCAGCTACTATCAATATTCTTACTTTCATGAAAGAAACATTAGGTGAAGGCAAAGACCCTGTCGCAGGGGTTCTAAGTATAGATAAAATAGAAACTAAACCATTTGAACGTGTAAAACTTACAGGAGGAGCTGTTTTTCAAAAGGATATATTAAAAGGTTTTTTGAATGAACGTGAAACAGAAGGTTATCATTGGCTAACAGGGGATGGACCCGCCGATACTGGTGCTATTTCGCTCCCCTCTGTTCGTGAAGAAGGCAAATATGTAACGGTTGAAGTCCTAGATGTAAGTTCTAAAATTACACCAGAAGTAAACGGAGAAAATCAAATCTCCTTCACAATTGACGTTACTGAGAAGGGACGACTCACCGAACAGCAAACGACCGGTCAATTCGATGATCGACAGCAACAAGTTGATTATTTAAGAGAAATTGAAGAAGAAAACAAAAAAAGGATCGAAGAAGAAATTGATATAGTCGTAAAAAAAGCACAACAAGACTTTCAAGCTGATATCTTTGGCTTTGGAAGAGCATTAAGTAAAGAGTATCCAGATGTTTGGAACAACGTCAAGGACAACTGGCAGGAACGTTTTACCGAAGTTCCCTACACCGTTAATGCAAATGTAGAACTTACAAGTTCTGTGTTATTGCAAGGTCCATTGGAACCGAAGCAATGATGCAAAGACTTACCGTTTCCGGTTAAACAGGAAGGAAAATGTATGATAGAGCATGATAAGAAAGAGGACTACGATGTAAAGTGTCCCTCCTATCAGGAGGATACCATTAAGTAAGTCCTCTTTTATGATTGTCTGAGTAGACGGCATGTTGATTCTCCTTTTACATTCAAGACTTTTTTCTTTGTTTCATAAACATAATGACACACAACAAAACTGGCAGGAAAGAAAAAATTAAAATAGTCGTAAGCCCCATCTCCCCTATCCATCTTTGCTGTGCAAAACCTGGAAACCGATAGATAGAAAATAACGGAAGAAGTAGACCCGAAATACCCATAATCCATTTTGAGCTTTTAACATTAAACAGCCACGTCATCGCCAAAGAAAAACCCCAGAAGTGTAAAGCCGTTTTATAAAACCCTCCAATAAACATGATAAAGACGGCTATACTATCTAAGTTCGTTATAATTTCTGCTATGTTGATTGTTAAAATCGTTTCTAATAAAGGGACTTCTACATTTGCAGCCAATTCTGAATCTAATATAGATACAATAACAATCAAAGAGATCATTAGGAGAAAAGCTGCAATCCCAACAGCTAGTAACGCGGTCTTACGAATTAATTTCTGATCGTCGATATAATGCCAAAACATAAGAAAAACAACCATTTCACCAAAAGGGAAAGCGATAACCCTATGCAATTCTCCTAAAATAGGTTGCAGGCCATCTCCTAAAACTGGACGTAAGGAACTAAAGTCAACTTGTCCTGAAAATAAAGTTAAGATATAAATTATGACTAGAAAGCCAACTAAGTATGGTAGTAAGATTTCACAAGTCCGTGCTAAAACTTCAAAGCCTAAGCTTAGAATATAAATCATAACAAAGATAAAAAAATACAATATTACAATAAGCGGGGTTTTTTCTAAAGCAGTCATCTTGATTAATAATCCAAATTCATAAAAGTTGTGACTTGCTTGACCAAAAAAATACAAACCATATAGCAGAAGCAACGGGATTGCGATAACCTTTCCTACTACATCATTTAATATCTCAGAAAAATTCTGGTTCGGATAGTACTTCGGGAATTGAGTATAAACCCACACCAGAGCCAACCCAACTATCGCTGAAAGCAAAATCACAATCCACGCATCTTGTTTCGCCCCTATTCCTAAGGCAAATAGCGTTGTACTGCCTACTTCAAAGACCATAATTAGGACAAATAATTGAATGTTTGAAATACGAATCATACTTAACTTCTCCCTTAAGAATGATTCGGATAATAAAAAAGTGCTACCAATTCTTTTTTTTAAAATGGGTATAAGATTTCACCAACTATCGCACCCGATTATCCAAACCTCATAAAAACTTTATTTATATACTACACCTTTACCATTCTAGCCCTACGAATTCATTTCTATAATGAACATAGTACTTTATTTCTCAAAAATAAGCGGTGAGCGAAGCCGCTACATGCCTTTAAGTCCGTTAGAGTGGAGTTCTCGCACGGACGCGTAGCGAGTAAAGCCATTGCCAACTTCTTGAACATGCTCTATTAAGTTTAAAAATGGAGAGCCTGGCTAAAACGGAGTATGCATCAGTAAGTAAATCGTGAACAATAACTAGTTCGGAGAATTTTGATCGCAGCTGTGATTCCTTAACATAAGACGAGTATTCAATCTGTAACATCAAGCCTGAATAAATATTGATCTATAGGACATTCCTATAGTATCTGTATAAGTTTAAACCTAGAGGTGATACCGTTGGACCACAATTTTGATTACGATCGTGATGGTGATCTAGAAGATGTCCTAAACCCTGAATATCTTCTGAGTGAATTGAAAACAAGTCTAGTGCAAGAAGAAGAAATGATGAGGAAATATTTAATCCTAGCAGAGAGAATTCACGATAATGAAGAACTTAAAACACGTTTAGTAAACTTTGCAGAAGGCAATGCCAAACGCTCAAGACAACTAATAGACGAACTATCTAGGTAGTTTAATTCAAAAAAAGGTCTGACCCCTAACGACAATATACCATGTTGTGCAAATGCTCAACTTCTATATATTGTGCTAACTAATCGGGGTCAGACCCTTATTGACATCTCTTGCTGCTTTTATACCGCAACTGCTGCCTTAATTGCTCCATGTGGATGATAACCTACTAACTCAATGTCTTCTATCTCAAAATCAAAAATACTATCTCGCTCGGGATTTAACTTAATCGTTGGTAAGTTTCGCGGTTCGCGTTGTAGTTGTGTTTTGATTTGTTCGACGTGATTTGAATAAATATGAACGTCTGCTCCTGTATAGATCAGTTCGCCAACTTCTAACTTGCACTCATAAGCGATTAGATGAGTAAGGAGTGCATACGATGCGATGTTAAATGGCAGTCCGAGGAAGACGTCGTTTGAGCGCATATTAAACATACAGCTTAGTTTCCCGTTATTCACATAAAACTGAAAAGCGTAATGACACGGGGGAAGCTGCTGATTTTCAAGTTCAGAAGCGCTCCATGCGTTGCATAGAAGCCTACGTGAATCAGGATTCCTCTTGATTTCTTCGATAATATAAAGAATTTGATCGTACGTTTTTCCATCTGCTCCTTCCCAGCTCCTCCATTGCTTGCCATACACATTTCCGAGGTCGCCGTATACTGTTGCAAATTCATCATCATGTAATACCTTCTCTTGATAAAGGTTTAATTGTTCTTGATATTCGGCATTGAATTGTTCATCCTGTTGGCTCCGAAGACCAAAATTGGTCATATCCGGTCCGTTATACTCATCAGACTCTATCCATTTTTGGAATCCCCATTCGTCCCAAATATGGTTGTTGTGTTGAAGAAGGTATCGCAAATTGGTATCACCTTTTAAAAACCAAAGAAGCTCACTGACGATTAACTTAAATGGCACTCGTTTTGTCGTTAATAGCGGAAAGCCTTCTTGCAAATTAAAACGCATTTGGTGTCCGAAGATTGATATCGTTCCCGTTCCCGTGCGATCTTCTTTCTTTGTTCCGTGTGCTAATATGTATTGACATAGATCTAGATAGACTTGATCAGCTTGATTCATTTTCCTACCCCCGCAATTATTCTTGCTTCTAATTTTACATGATAACAAACCATCTGCAAACAGACTTTGGTATCCATTGTATTTGATCTAATTCCCGTTCGCAACTTCTATTCAGACAAAAAAACAAGGACTCAGATCTCGTCATGATCTAATCCCTGTTTTTTATAGTAGATATCCCATAAAAATATTCTGCACTATTACGACGTGGCTAGTTGTCCTTCATTATCTACCTTCTTTTTACGCGTATACTGCAACGCGACTAGTAGAACTAAAAGAGCAATCCCAATTACATCCGTAACCCATGAACCGTGAATAAATACGAGCGCTGTCCCAAATGCTAAAATACGCTCATAGTAGTGTAATTTCACTAAGAAGAAATTCTGAATAAAGACAACAAACGCTACGATTCCAAGTAATGCTGTAAAAATATTTTGTGCAATTACCGGCCATGAGTATAATCCTGCATTCTCAGGTAATAAGAGAATGACTGTATTGGTCGCAAAGACAAACGGCAATAGCAATGCACCAGAGTCAAACTTAAACCCTTGGATCCCAGTTCGGATCGGTTCTGAATTAGCTATCCCCGACACTGCATACGCCGGTAAATTGATTGGTGGTGTATCGTCAGCTAAAATACCATAATATAAAACAAACAAGTGAGCTGCCATAATAGGAACTCCCATTTGAACAAGGGCAGGTGCAACCATTGCAGCCAAGATAACGTATGTTGCTGTTGTCGGCAAGCCAAGTCCTAAGATTAAACAAGCAACTAACGTAAATGCAAGTGCCAAATACAAATTGTCTCCGGCAAAACCAACAATGATAATTGGCAGTTTCGCAGACAATCCAGTCAGGTTAATAACCCCTATTAAAATACCAGCCGTCGCACAAGCGACAACAACAGTAAGTGAGTTACGCGCAGCCATTTCAAATCCAGCAAAAAGCTCTCTCATTCCAAAGCGGACAGGCGCTGAATCCACTTTAAAGCTCTTTTGTAACAAGACTACAAAAATAGCTACAAAGATACCGATAGCGACCATTACGGCAATTTCAATGTTCCAATCTAAAACAAAGTGCATTGCATAGGCAAATCCCCCAACAATTGCTGCAATAATGATTCCTGAACCCATCTTCTCTCGGAATCGATGTGTAAAGACAGCCAATGTTAACAGAATAACGATTGAGAAGAATGCCGCGTTTGGTACCGTATTCCCTCTAACTAAAAAGTATACAAGAATGATAACTGGCAAAATCAAGTACCCGTGTTGGATAAGCGTTTTTCTCGCTGACACAAGCATTTCTTTTGGTAAACCTTTAATATTATGTTTTGATGCTTCAATATGAACCATAAATAAAATTGCAATATAACTCAAAATGGCAGGTATAGCTGCCGAGCGAATAATTTCTGCGTACGTGTAAGGTGTATATTCAATCATTAAGAAAGCCGCAGCACCCATAATTGGCGGAAGTAACTGACCACTCGAAGAAGCTGCTACTTCAATTCCCCCAGCCGTCTGTGGTCGAAATCCAACCTTTTTCATTAGTGGGATCGTGAAAGTTCCCGTTGTAACCGCATTAGCCACTGAACTTCCTGAGATGGACCCAAGCATTCCCGATGAAACAACAGCCGCTTTAGCAGGTCCACCTTTATATTTACCGAATGCTCTCAAAGCAAGGTCGATAAACATTTTTCCAGCACCCGTTGCTTCCAAAATTGCACCAAATAAAATGAAAATAAACACATATACGGCTGAAACCGACAACGGTGTACTAAAGATACCGGACGTCGTATAAGTCATTTCATAAATAAAGTTTTCAAAATTTGCTCGTGTATGTCTAAACGGAGGGTTTAAGTAATGTCCTAAAAAGAAATAAGCAATAAAAAAGCCCGCTATAATGACAAGTGGCTTACCAACTACTCTTCTCGTTGCCTCAAGAATAAGAACAAGTAATGCTATACCAACCACTTTATCCATGTCGGTCATACGTCCTGTAAGGATCGATGTTGATGCTTGGTTAGCGTACAAATAATACCCAACAAAAACAGCAATTAACGCTATGATGAAATCATACCAAACAATTTTTGTTTGACCTAGTCCTCTTTTTATCGGGAAAATCAAAAAGACGAGCGCAAGGCCAAATGTTAAGTGGATGATCATATGGGAACGCGTCCCAACTCCTGGCATTAAACCAAATCCAGCTGTATAAAGGTGATACATAGACATGAGAATCGTAAGAACTAAAATTAATAAAGCCATCCATCCACGAACAGAACGGTCACTGCCTGCTAGCTCATTAACTTTCTTATCAATGTCTGGATCTGCTTGATAGCTGATTTCTTCTTTCTTAGACAAGCGTTTCAACTCCTTTACGACTAGGTTTATCGTTTACTAATCAAACGTTTAATTAGAATTGATAGTGACAGTATCATGTCACACTATATAGCTTATATCTTATTTACCGTTGTTCCCGAAAAAAATCAGTTTTTTCATTGAACAAAAGTCTGCTTTATTGTCACTAAGCACAACTACTTAGTAACTATTAATGCTTTTTGATTACTTGGATACGGATTCGTTCTCCGCTTAATTCACTTGATAAATCGACCGTCTTTTCACCATAAAAAAAGAAATGAGGATATAAATCGGATGGTAGTAAATTTAGGTGTTCGATTTCCCTTTCCTCATGTATGACAAAAAAACCGTCTATTCTCTCAAGTTTATCTTTTGTTTCGTATGGCAATCCGGCACCAAAAGATTTCGACCAGCTTTCTGTCGCGATCATCTGATAGTTTTCACCAATTATAAAATGCTCTCTAACTGGTGATAATTCAACGGAATGGAAATATTCATGATAAAACGTTGCACCAGGCTGAACAGGTTCTTCAAAAAAAACTATATCTGCATAAGGTAGGTAAATTTGTAAAAAGTATTCCTTTTTCTCACTAGGCCAAAAGATCACTATGTTTATCGTTATAATAAGGAACAAAAAGGCAGTGCTTATAAGCAATGCCTTTTTGCTGTATTTCTTCTTATTTCTATTGCTCATCGAAATAACGTTGTGCACCTGGATGAACATCAATCGGCATACCGTCTAATGCAGTATCTAATGTAATGTTCGCTCCTTGTTGGTGAGCGTTACTAAATTGATCTGTATTTTCGAACATTGCTTTTGTAATCTCATAAACAAGGTCCTCGTCCATATCAGCTGAAACTACTAGCATTGCAAGAACTGCAGCTGTTGTTGCATCTCCTTCAGTGTCATACGTATCTGCAGATACTGTATGTTCTGTGTAGTATGGATATTCAGCAGCTAATTCAGCAATCTTTTCTGAACTAATCGAAACTAGATTAATATCTTTTGTTGCTTTAAGAGCTTCTACTGCACCAGTTGGTAAACCAGCTGTAATAAAAGCAGCATCGATGTTACCATCTTGAATGCTTCCAGCAGCGTCACCAAAGCTCATGTACTCTGCAGTAATATCATCATATGTGATTCCATGAATTTCAAGAATTTGTTTCGCGTTTGCTTCTGCACCTGAACCTAAGTCACCAACAGCAACACGCTTGCCAGCTAAATCTTCAACTGTTTCAATTCCGCTATCTGCAGGCGTAATGATTTGGATAACTTCAGGGTAAAGGGTTGCAATGCCTTGAAATCCCTCTAATGCACCATCTTCTTCAAACATGTTGATACCTTCACTCGCATAGTAAGCAATATCGTTTTGTACTAAAGCAAGATCAGCATCACCGTCAACGATTCCATTAATGTTAACTACTGAAGCACCTGAAGAGAATGAAGCTGCGTCTACATTTTCAATGTTCGCATTGATAATGTTGTTTGCAAGAGCTGCTCCAAGTGGGAAGTATGTACCTTGCTCTCCACCTGTCATGATTGTAATATCAGTGAATCCACCAGCGTCCGCATCGCCAGCGTCTTCCGTTTCCTCGCCAGCATCAGCACCGCCATCAGTTTCAGGCTCTGCTTCTTCTGTACCACCACAAGCAGCTAGTACTAACATAAGAACTAGCATCATTAAGAAACTTAACCTTTTCATGTGTAATTTCCCCCTTATTTCTATGAATTTTATTATTTTGCAAATAATTCATTATTTGCAAAATAATATACAATATCTATTGTATAGGCAAGTTCATTTTTTTACAACTTATTACTCACTTTCCAAAATGTTTTTTGTAATATTACCTAAATTACCAATAAATAGTGCTTTCTCACTAAAAAACAATTGGACTAGCTTGTGGTTGGCTAACGTATAGAGTTCATGTTGCATATAGTGTATAGACTACATCCAATACATGTAAAGAGAGGACTGAAATTAGTGTTTTACCAAAATTACGGTCCGTATTATCCATATTACTACCGTAGACCAGAATCTTCTTTCCCTCCAGTTACGATAGAATATTTCGAGAATTCATTAACAGCCTATTTAACATTATTAGAACATGGCAGAATCGTAATCAACAGTCTTGTGAGTTCCCAAGAAACAATGGTTCAATTAATGGAAGCTGCGCAGGCTAGTGATGATACACAAGTAGACCAAATCATTAAATCAACAGGAGTTCCTTCAATTGTAGAAACAACCTACACTCCAACAGGTGTTACTTTCACACTCAGTGCCACTGTAGGTGGATCCCAGTGTTGCCGATTAACAATGTTTATTAGATGGGGATTTTAAATCAAAAAAAGCAATTCGCACAGTAGCGAATCGCTTTTTTCTACTTAAGCTGTTTTCACTTTACTCTTTACTCTAGAGACTAATTTGCACTACTTGCAGTAGCCAGAGTCGCTTCTGTTTCTATAATCATTACATTAAGTTTACAACATTACAATCAGTCTGCAAATAAATAGCTTTCACATATGATCACTTTACTAAATAACGTCGGAATACGTTCGAACATCCACTCACTAAAGAGATTTGTACTTTTTCACTTTGATACCAATAGTTAAAACTTATCGCAGGTATACATATATATTAAAACAAAATATGCTACCGATAACCTTTTAACGGCAGCATACATAAGAAAAGTCTTCCTACTAATAGAAAGACCTCTATTCATATTTCATTTTTAACAATGCATCCTTGCCTTTCATGCCCGTTGTAATTCCGAGTTGCTCGGCTTCTAGAGTGACTGATTCTAATGGAGCTTCTAACAACTGATCAATGGTTCTGACACCAACAGCACGCCCTGCAACGATTTTTCGTTCTTTCAGCTTTTCATTTAACAAGGCAACGTCTAGTGCTCCGCACATGATATAACCTGTATCATTCATAACTGCCATAAAATTAGTCTTAGGCAACTTTAATGTAACAGCAATAAACGTCTCACCTTCAATTTGAATTGGATTCATATCAAGCACTGATTACACCCTCCTAATTAGATTCTCATATTATTCTCATTTATACGATATGAAAATATTATAAGAGGCGTGAACCTATTTATGTCCAATTTTGTTTGAGCTTCCAGGCAAGGACATCGCGAAGAAATTCGGGCATGAAGTAATGCTTATTTTTTGATTCTGCAATTGCAGGAAATAAATAGCCAAATGTGTACATATCCAGTGTAGCGAGGGGATATACCTGTTCTTTTTCAAGTGACTTTCCTAAGATCCTGATTGATCCACCTGTATCGTCTACCTCAATACCGGTAAACAGCATTTTGCCCAAGATTTTCCCACGAAAACCAAACCCTTTTAACTCAAGATGAGTCAACTCCCGCGTCAGCGCACGTTTGATCGTTACCTCTAACTCTTCACCTGTTAATGGAACGACACAAGGATTAATTGGATGTGGACAAATTCGGTGGATATCCCCTTTTGTAATCGGTCCTTCTTCAAAAGAGTCAAGAAGAACCCCTGCATTTATCATACCAATCTTTTCCCCACACCACTGTGTTACAGCATCGCATAAAAGTTGCCCTGCCTCACTTTTTTCTTGCCACATTACAGGCAACCGCTTTGGTAGGTTTGCAACCGTTTCATCTAGGAGCGCACTCGTCTTTTCTTTCATTTCCACTAACAGCAGATCTGTCGTTTCATCTGTTGGTTGATTTGTAACGTCTATTAACGTTGCTTCTTTTCGATAGAGAAGGTTGTTATTTTGATCAAATTCTACCTCTACTTTTCCAAGAAAGGCTCCATTTTTCCCCGCCTGCGCAATCAGGGTGTCATTCACATATTTTCCCTTTGGAAGAACATGGTGCGTATGGGCTCCTAGAATTACATCTATTCCTTCGAACTCATTAGCTATCATTTCATCCTTTCGTAATCCTAAATGGGACATGAGAATAACTATATCGGCCTCTTCTCTAAGCCCTGGCAATATTTCTTTTAATGTCTCTATTGGGGATACCACTCGCCAGCCTAACAATTCATAAAAAGCGACAAATGGAGCTGTTAATCCAATCATTCCCACCTTGATTCCATTTTTTAAAGTGTGCACAAAAGATGGCTTTGCCCAAGTAGGACGAGTCCCATCAGCGTGAAACACATTGGCTAGAAGAACTGGAAATGTTGCTTGATCGTATAAAGACTCAAGCTGTTCTTTTGAAAAAGTAATGCCTTCATTATTCCCTATTGTCACAAAGTCTGCTTGTGCTTCATTTAATAATACGACGTTGGCTCTTCCAATCATTGCTTCCGTTAATGGATTGCTACGATCTGCGTGATCACCAAGTTCTAAGTACAGTGTTTGTTCATCTCGTTCAGCTTTTATATGAGCAACTATTTGTGACCAATTATCAAAACAACTATGTATATCATTCGTGTGGAAAATCGTAACACGCTCAATCGTCAAAATAAAAAACCTCCTTTTCCAAGTACTACGTTGATGTCATACCTTCATAAATTAATCTGAAAGCGATAATAATGAGAATGAAACGAAGAACGAGCACGAGTTTATCACTAGAAAGACGACGGTTAATCGCCGCACCAAGTGTCCCTCCAAACCAAGCTCCAGGAATAAGCGCCAAGGCATACATCCAATTCACATTCCCTTGCATAACATGGGATAAAGACCCAACGACCGCTGATAGTAATATAATAAACATTGATGTTGCTACTGCTGAATGCGGAGGGAAGGAAAAAAGAACGATCATGGCTGGTACTAATAACGAGCCACCGCCGATTCCAAACAAACCAGATAGCATTCCAACAACAAACGATAAGGCAAGAACAGGAACTAGTCTGTAACCATATGTATATACATTTCCTTCTTCATCCGTAGTGACTCTCTCGACGCCTTTTCCTGACCTTGGAAGTGGGGATAAACGATTACGAATCAATAGAATAAAAGAAACAAACAAAATAAAAAAACCTAAATACATCTGAAATGAACTTGCATCCCCCCCCCTGTTCAACCAAGTTCCTACAACTGCGCCTGGACCACTAGCACTGAAGAAAAGCAAACCACTTTTATAATCTACTTTCTTTTGCTTCATATAAGATATCGTTGCTGATATACCTGTAAATATCATAATAAGAAGTGACGTACCAACAGCAACTTGCGGAGTTATATCGAGATACGATAAACTTGCAAGCATAAGCAAGGCAGGTACAACAACGATTCCGCCGCCTAGTCCCATTAAACTTCCTAGTGTACCCCCAAGCAAGCCAACGACTACTAAGATTAACCAAACCATAATTCTCACCTGATCCTCACATATTAACTAATTTTGTAGCCCACTGCGCACCATTTCTGAAAAGCCCACTCGTGCGAACAATGGCTGCGATGGCTCCGCTCGCCGTGCGCCTTTTGGGGAAACCATCCAAAAGCCTTAAAACATTACGGCGGCTCTGCTCATCACTTCGAGATAGTTCCAAAAGGGAAAGTCACCCTTTTGGAACTATCTCTATTATCATGAAAACAAATCAAGTTGTCTAGGTGCCAATCCATGATATTCGATACCTAGCATTTCAATGAGTTGTTTGGCATTTCCTGCAGCGTGTCCGCCTGAGTTATTATTAAAAATAACAAATATTTCCTTTGAGTGTGAAGCTAGTTGTTGAAGGTTTTCTTTCCACTCTTGTAACTCTGTTTTATTGTATTGATACAAATAACGCACATCGCGCCACGTTCCATCTCGCGGGTCATTCCAGCCATGAACATTACGGCCATGGAACCTGATCAATGTTTTGTGAGGGTCAGTAGTTTCCAAGACTGTCGGAATCGAACGCATTCCAGCCTGGGGCTCGTCACAAATACTATGGATCCACTCTTCTTCTTTCATAAACTGTAACGTCTTATTACGCATTCCACCTTCAAACCAAGACCGATGCCTGAACTCAAGTGCAACGGGAAGACCCTGCAACTGCTCCTTCACATAGCGAATCCATTGCACATGTTCTTTCTTACAATCAAACCAAGGTGGAAACTGACAAAGAACCATCGCTAACTTCTTAGCATGTATGAGAGGATCAAGAGATAAACGAAAAGCCTCGAACATTTCTTCTTTCTTTTCAAATGGAGCAAACCCACGTTGATGCCCCGTCATTCCTTGAAAGCTTTTGACAACAAATTGAAACGTCGTTGGCGTTTCGCGAACCCATTTTTCCATATTACGTATCGGCTGCACCGCATAAAAACAAGCATCAATCTCAACAATCGGGAAATGCCCCGCATATATTTCAAGCTTCGACTGCTTGCTCGTTACGGTGTACAATTCGTCATGATCTCCCCACCCAGCTAAGCCAATATAGATCATCCTTTTTCCACTCCTTTTAGGCAGGTGTTTTATCATAAATTCTTAAAACGTCTTAATTCTATCATGAAATCTAATCGTTTTCAGATCATCAAGCTTCATTCACCGTTTAATTACACACTAATGGTAGTTTAGTGTATAAGGATTAAATGAGAAAAATTAATTATATCAAACTTCGAATTAAAAAAAGATAGATGAAGCTACTAGGCTCGTTTCATCTATCTAACTATGATTAGTATTCACTCGTAATAATTGGTGTTCCCACTGTCACATTAATTGTATCTGAATTTTGCGTAGTTCTTACACCAACTTGCAAATTGATATTTTTCTCTGTATCAACAGCAATACTTGAATTCCAATTATCGGTATAAGCCGAAAGCGACACAAAATCTTCCTCCTTCAACCCTTCCTCTACCTCTCCAGAAAAGGCTTCAACTAATTGAAAAGCTACGTTTTGCAGGTCATTCTGTTCCTTTTTAATTATTCCTCTCACCGTATAAAAAATCGATTCATCATTGAGATCCTCTTCAAGTTTAGTCATGATGTCTGAATCCCACTCTTCTCCAACAACTTGGAAGGTCATACTAACTTCATGTTTGCCATGGCTCTCATAAGCAGTTAAAACGATACGCTTGTTTAAGCCAGAATCATGTTTTGTACCAATAATCTCTCTATAGTGATTATTTCTTTCCTTTTCATCTCTCCATTGAAAGTTCATGTATTTCTTTTGCATTTCATCAATGATTTGATCAACTTCACTCGTCGTTTTTGCCTGAATATTATCCTGTTTTGCATAAGCTGACCATGTTTGGATATCTATTTTCTTTTGTTCTGCCACTTCCATCATGTCTATAAGTTCATTAATAGTATTCTTATTACTACTATCAGCATTGATTGTATAAAAAGAAAAAATAAACCCAAATAAGATCACATAAATAAATATATTTTTTAGCATATCTCTCACCTCCCTACCATCATTGACAGATTAATAGAGAAGTATACAAATGAATTTCATTCTATTAAAAAAGACTATCACAATAATCTGTGATAGCTCTTTTGATTATACTGCTGCTTTTCTTTAGGGATATGTAGAGGATTTCCTATCAAATACTTACTAAATGGAACATAGGAAAACATTTTTGATACTACAATTGATCCAAACGTACAAAAAACGGCAGCAAATAAAAAATAGGCTAGCGGGCTTAGATAAGCAAGGGGTGGTAAATAATAAAGAAATACTTTGTGAATTAAGTGAACAGTAAAAGAACATTTACTTATTATTAGGATAGGCTTTGGTGTCCTCTTTAGTTTTGAAGTCCAAAGAATGATGAACATGATGACACTCACCGTGTAAAAAATGTAGTCTACTCTTTTCGATGAAAACCTCTGGTAAGATGTCGCTTCTTACTAAGAAAACAATCAAGAAGAGTGCTCCTACAGGAGTTGCCGTTAACACAGTTTTATGTTCTTGAAGCTTCTTCTTAAAAGCCAATACCCTCTTTGCCAAATATACTCCCCCACAGGTGTATGAACTAGCTCTGAAAAATTAAAGAAGATTAGATAGCTAGCATTTATTATAAAAGCTACGATTAAAACTTTAGTATGGGACCATTATTTTAAGTATTTACGAAAGAGTACATGCAACAAATAGAATTGAAAGATAATTAAGATGAAATAGCCAGTGTACCCTCCTAAAAATAAATTACCGAAGCCACTGAAAAAGAAAAAACGACTTTTTCAGTGCCCTCGTCTGACCCTTTATTCTTATCTCTTACTCATGACCATTTCGAACCGGTGATTCTAGTTTCTTATCATGCCCCTTACGTACCGGTGTTTCGGGTGCTTTTCCATTTCCCCTACCTACCGACTCTTCTTCCTCTTCCCCCTTGACTAAGTTACCTGATACTTCAAAGAGTTGGAAGCCTTGCGCTTCGGTTGTAATCTCAATGGTGCCTTTTTTCGTCGTTTTCTTTTCTTGAGTTAATGCATTCTCAAGCCTTACATTCGTTAAGCGATCTTGCTGATAAAGTTCTGCTAAATCAAACGTTTGTTCAACACCTTTATTCACTACAACAAGTAAGCGTGAATCGTTATCTTCACGTTCAAAAACGAGAACATCTTCATCCACATAAATTTCTTCAAACGTACCTGTTCGTAATGCAGAATACTTATCTCTTAATGCAATAATTTCTTGATAATGAGCAAACACATCAAGGTCTTGGTCTTGCTTATCCCAAGGCATCATCTCACGGTACCATCTGTCTTTCCAATCACTGTAGTCATTATGGTTTGCACTTTGTGACAAACCGACTTCCGTACCGTAATAAATCATTGGTGAGCCAGGCAACATAAATTGAGTAAAGGACGCAAGCTTGAGCTTATTCGTATCATTTTCCGCTTCATACAAAAACCTTGGCACATCATGGTTGTCCAAAAATGACGACATGATATATTCAGGATGATAAGTTGCTGCATTTTCTTTTACTAAGTTACTTACACTTTGCATGGAACCATCATTAGCAAACGTGCTTTTAAACGTATCATGGAAACCAAAATCAAGAGCTCCATCTAACTTACCAGAATAAGAGTTGATCTTCTCACAATTATCCCAAATCTCACCAAAAATATAATAATCTTCATCTAATTGTTTTACCGCATGGCGGAAGTCAACCCAGAAGCTGTAGCTAGGTCCCTTAGCATAATCTAAGCGGTACCCATCAAAGTTAACCTCTTCCAACCAGAAAGGAATTACTTCTTCTAACATATAGTCTCTTGTTTCTTGGTTGTCGTTATTTAATTGCGGAAGACTTTCCACGCCGTAGAACGTTTCATAAGATCCGTCTTCATAGAAAGTATACCAGTCGTAATAAGGACTCTCCTTTCCATTGTCTAATGCATCTTGAAAGAAGGGGCTCTCATCTGAACTATGGTTTGGAACCATATCGTAAATCACTTTCATGTCACGATCATGGGCTTTTTCAATTAATTCTTTTAATACCTCAATCGTACCAAAGTTTTTATCAATATCTAAGAAATCAATTGGATGATATCCATGAGAATACGGTCCTTCAAAAACTGGCGATAAGTAAAGCGTGTTAATTCCTAAATCATCTAAGTAATCAAGTTTTTCGATAATCCCTTCCAGGTCACCGCCCATCCAATCTTTCAACGCTTCCTCTATACTTACTTCATCAACATCTACCGTGTCATAATTATTATCGACATTTCCATCTTTAAATCGATCGACAAAGATGTGATAAATCACAGCATCTTTGGCCCAATCTGGAGATGTAAATTCATCGACATAATAAGCAAATTCCGTTGCTCCGGATGCATCTAAACTATTGGTATCAGCGAATTGAGAACCTTTTTCCTCTTGATCCCAAACGTCTACTTTATACTTGACTGGAGTTTCATTTGCTTGAGCAGGGATGGTTCCTTCTAAAATAGATACATATCCATTGCTGCTTTCATCAGTTGATACCACACTCATTTCAACTGCTTGTCCTACTTGAGCTTCTCCTCTTGCTCCCTCAGGCGAAGCACCATCTGTTGTAAAATAAATAGCGCCGTCAGTAATTGGTCCATAATGTTCGACCTCAACAGTTATAGTTACATCATCGTTCTCACTTGGAACAAATGGAGAATGATTAAAGTTATGAGAGACATTACTCGCAATTGGAATTCCAGTCCAACCTTCCACTGTATCTTCCACTACATTTCCTATTTCAGTGAAATCGGCTGTGCGGTGTTCTTCTCTTGTTTCTTGATATTTCGCATCGCCCAAGCCATAACGATATTCAAGCTCGTCTCCAGCAGGACCTTTTAAGGTAATCGAATATAGACCTTCTTCATCTTTATTCATACGAGTAACAGAATAATTAAAGTTGTTCATATTCGAAGCTACCGTTGGGACAACCCAATCCGGAGTTTCTTCCGGTACTTCAAGTTGTAATGTTAGCTCCCCATCGTATTCTGTCGCAGGACGAACATCGACATGCCTTTCATCTTCTGGATGAAAAACAAATTGATAAGCCCCGGCCTGCGGAGTCGTAAACGCTAAGTTTTCCCCTGACATCCATTCGCCATCATACACAAACTTGTATTCAACCTTCTGTCCACCTGGTAGGTTGATAGGTTCACTAACCCAGGCATCTTCTTCTTCATTAAGTAACAAGGGGTGATCATTTCCATCCCATTTCAGAGGATCTACACTTCCTCTTAGTAGTACGCTTTCATAACCTCCATCATCCCCAGACCACTGAGCATAACTCGGTTGTGCAAACGTTGGCATAAATGTGCTTAACAAAAGCAACAGTGACAGAACTAATAAAGATAGACGCTTCATTCTTCAAACCCCTCCATTTCTGTTTTGTGAAACCGCCTCTCCAAAAGGCTTACATTAATGGTAAAGTGAAACCCCTTTCATTTCAATCGGTTTTCACAACTTGCATTAAAATGAGTAGTATGACTGACTCATGCTGTGAAACATCCGCGCAACTGAGAAAACGCTTGCATGATTACACTTCTTAAGTAGGAGGATATAAGTCCTTAACCGTACCAGAAACTCGAAAAAACACCCACTTTATTTCAAGCGGGTGCAAAAACGATTGGTAACCACTACTGTTATATAATCATTTCACAGCAAACGGCGTTCCCTGTATGTCATGCGCGAGTAAATCCGCGCTCATTAAGAGCATGTTTTCATTGTTTAGCATTGGTACGGATTGATCTTAAAAGGCGTTTTCATATCAGCAATACGAGATATTGATCTGATTTATATTAAGTGTAAACATGAATGTTCCTTTTCCCCAAAAAAATGAAGCGAATCTTGAAGATTCGCTTCACCATACTTATTACCCGATTGAACCTTCCATCTCGAACTTGATTAACGACAGGTGAAAAGGGTTAAAATATAATCAAAAATAACCTGATAAACCTTGATACAAAGTCTTTTGGATAATATTGCAAAATATTTCATCAACTCAACTTGGCACAAACTTGGCACGAACTTGGCATTGATTAAAGTCACATAAAATAAGTGTATTTCACTAAGAACTCATAGTCGCCACTGTGAGTTCTTTTCATTTTTTATTGAAGATTCCTTATTGAAGTAATGCTACCCGTTAACTCAACAACTATTTCTTAATTACTAATAGTGTTTTTTCAAATATATTGATGTGGTTAATGTCAAAGTTATTTATGTTTAAAGTTTGTTCAAATTCTTTATCTTCTAATTCATCGCCAAACCAACAAGTGTATAATTCACAATAATCTCCTATTTTTAGGTGACCATCTAAAAATTCACATAATGCTTTAAAACTTTTATGTCCTTCTAAATGACCCTTTGGATAATCACTTTTGTAATATTCATTAAACCATATACTCCCAAATTCATTCGATGTTACTTCATAAACATACTTAGTTGAAAAGTTTTTCTTTACATCCTTTCTCATTTGTTCATCTGAAAAAAAATCTCCTATTAAAATTTTGTCATCACTATCATCATCACTAAAAGGCAGAGTAAAATTACAACCAAGATAATTTACTATACTCATTTCACTTTCCCCCTTTATTCTTTAATCAACTTTCTTGTTAAGTTAGTAAAAAAACATATCCGCTTATTCCAGATACGCAACCCGTTAGTTGAAAAAATCACTTTCACACGTTCCAGTTCCTATGCCCAAGATAGGAAGAATAGTTATTAAGATTATTAGCAAACCAAATAAAATTGCTCCACCTTCAAACGAAAAAAGAGAAATTAGCCTTAAAAATCTCGGTTCATCTTTTGTATTCAAATACAAGAAAAATCCACCGATTAATAGAAAGAATAAGCCAATTCCAAAACCAATTAAGGTACACATTAAAATGACCTCCATTCATCTAAAGAAAAATGATTATATTTCATAATGTCTGCGTTTCCTTCAAAGTATAAACATTTTTCCTTAATTCCTTGTTTCACTAACCTGCCCGTTAGTTCAGTAACAATTATTTCAAATACTAAAACCTTTTACAACAAAAAAAGCAAGGGTTCTCCCCTGCCTTGTGAAACTTTATTTCTATAGTGTTGGTCTTATATATGAAATCAACTTCGGATTCGTCAACGCAAAATCACTATTGATTCTTGCACGAATCTTAATTTGCCCACGGTTGAAAGCATCACCTGATTTATCAATATCAATTTGAAGTCCACCTTCGGACAAAATGCCCCATGCAATAGATTGAAGGTTAGCAACAACCCCTTCGCCTTCATCAAGTCCACCACCTATAGAATAGGTTTCAAGGTTCTCCATGAATTTAGGAGGTTGAATATATTGCCCTGTTGTATCTGTTAGCAATTCTAAATCCATTGCATCAGCATTGTTTAGAATGATGCCATCAGGATTTCCGTTTGCACTTCTGATTGCTCTAAACCCTGCCCCAATACTTGCATAATCAATGGTCGTTGCATCAATTAAATTGATGTAAGGGTCATTCAAGATACCTTTATATCCATTAACACCTCCACCCTTCAACATAAAACTTTGAACGGCTTGTGCCATTGCAGATGCCATGATATTAGTTACCGCCATTCCAATATCAAGTCCACCTGATTCAATCAATTCTAGTGAAATGGAAGTCATTGCATACAATGGTTTTGCTTCCAATCGTACTGAATCGAATACAGGGGCACTTTCAACAATTAAGTCATTTTCAACCTTAAATGTTGGCAGAATATCACCCACAACCTTTGGAATTACAAGTGCCTTTGTTGTCATTGGATAGATTGTTGTATTCAACAAGAAATTTGTATCTCTCATTAGGTCAATAAAATTTTCGTATACATCAGTAGGAACCACAATGCCCCCTGAAGTTGTTGAAAGTGCTTGTCTTACCTCTTGATTTCTAAACTTGCCTGTTACATGGGAGTAAATTAGATCCCCGATTGTAACGCTTGTATCATGTTTTCCGATTCGTTCTTTTCCTGTATATCCTCGAACTTCTAAAGGGTTTTCTTCAGAACGCTTTTTTGCTCGGTTTTCTTTCATTTTGTCGGATGAACTTGGGTTTTGCATTGCTTTAAATCTTGCTTCACGTTCTTGCATACGTTCCGTTAAATCTTCAAGGTTGTTAAAATCATTTTTTTCAAGTTCATTATCAATGGTTTGAATCTGTTTTTCAAGACTTTCAAATTTCTTGTTTTCATCTTCAGTAAATGCACGTTTTTCTTTTTTAGCACTTGCTAAAATCCCCTGCATTTCAACTAAATATTGCTCTCTTTGATGTGCCAGTTTTAACAATCTTGCATCTTGAATTTGTTTTAATACCATAGTTATATAGTCATTCCTTTCAGTTTTAAGAATCTTATTTCGTTCTCGTATCGTGATAAATCCACAAAGGATTTTGTTGATGTTGCATCAATCAATAAATCAGAATATCGCCTTTCATAGATGCCGTTATTTCTGATTTCCACCGAACAACACGGATAAGCAGGTTTCACCGATAATAGAGACACTTCTATCAGGTCTAAATCTTCAATGAACCGCCTTTCAATCCCATCAGAACCTTTTTCAAAACGGCTTTTCCGTTCTATGAATCCAAATGACCAACCTTGCAAAAAATTGTTCTGTTTTGCTTTTTCAATAATGGATGAATCCCTGATTTCGGTTTCAGCCTTCAACCCTATTGAATCTTCCATGAGTTTTAGATTTCCTTGGGTTATGGAACCAAGTATTCTATTTTCATCATGGTTAAAAAGCAATAGAACATCCTTTGCACGGCTCAAAGCACGTTCAAATACTTTGGCTTTTATAATTTCTTTAAACCTACCTTTGGGGGATGGTATAAAGTCTGATTCACGTTCCACGGCATTCACATAGCCAGTAATAATAACAGAATTGTCCCTGATTTCAATCAAAATTATGTACCCCCTTTCTATCTTGGATTTTTATATCAGCACTATTTTTCGGCAATAGATTTTTGGTATGGAATAGGTGTTATTATTTTGCCCAAAACCTTGATAAATAAGGATTTTTCATGGTTCATAACAACAGAAAAAGCAATAAAAAAACTCACAAAATGCTCCTTTTGTGAGTTCTTCTTATTGCAGATTTTGAATCAACTTGTGAAATTGATGTAAATCTTGTGTAGTAATATTATGCACCTGTTGGCTTGGTTTCAATCAATCTTGGAACACATTCAGAACCTTTTCTCTTGAACTATATTCATCAGCATATAGAACCATTGTAATACTTCTATCCCATTCAGTTATGATAAAGACTTTTTGTCCTTGCAATATATAAGTAGACAAAACCCTTTCACCTTTTTGAATTGCATTCTTGTTAGCATCAATATAAGCATTTTCAAGTATGCCCAAATCCCCTGTTATATGGTTTCTAATAAGACTAGCAATTTTACTTGGTTCAAGAGTTTCATCAATACTTTTTGTTGTCACGATTTTCCCCAATTCAAACAATGGTCTTGAACATCTCATTTTCGGATTCATTTCCTTTCTAATTCTATTATTGACGATCTACAAAAGAAAACCCCTGTGGGATTGCGAACCAACAGGGGAAAAGGAAGGGTTGATGTTAAAACAACCAATTGCAAACTATTGAAATCATTTCAGCAATTGAAACAAAAAAATGTAAAGGAGAAATTGAAACTTCATTCACCGTAATGCAAGCCTTATTATTATTGGCTTTTCAACCCTGTTTCATACTATAACATCCTTGGTTCAGGACTTTTAGAACCCCTTTAAAAAAGTTCTTCAAAAATATCGCTTGGTCGGAAAAGGTTCCCTTGCCACCGTTTGTCCCATTGATATCCCAAAAATCCAAAACTGGGGGGATATCATTTTACATTTTAAAATCAAAAATGCCACCCTTTGCCACCTTTTGCCCCCCTCATTTTTTTCAAAAACCTAGATATCAAGGGTTTGAACATAATAAGGTGGCAAAGTGGCATTTTTTCACAAATTCTCTTATTTGTTTATTTGTTACTTTTTCTTATAGTTACTTTTTTACTTGAACTAATAATAATTATTATTTTATAGATTATTATGATATTTTGCCACTTTGCCACCTAAGAAGGGTTAAACCCTTGACACTACTATGTTTTGATAGGTGGCAGAATAGGTGGCAAAAAGGTGGCTAAGTGGCAATTTTATTCTTCTTCTTTAATTGGTCGATATACTCTACTACCTTTGGTTCCTTTTGTTATTTCTAAATTCAATATCTTCCTGATAGATTCTTTAAATAACTTTTTGCTTTGTACATTCAATCCATTTTCTACTGCCCAAATTTCATATTCTTCATATGATTCAGGTGCTCGCTTTCCCTCAAAATGGCTTGGGTCAAAATCCTGCAAAAACTCAATACAAGTATTGTTCATTGAATGATATTCTTCATTGAATTTTGTAACCAATGCTGATTCGGAAAAACCTAGATTTTTATAAATCCTTTGATATCCTTCAACAATCAATTTCACCCAATATTTTAATGCTTCAGGGGTTGCCAACTTGTCAATGAAATTCTTGTCCTTCTTTTTTGGCTTGCCGTACATTGGCAACCAATCAACCCTTCTTTTGTAAGATTCACCCTTTTCAAAGGATTTCAAAATATGATTAGATGTGAATATCAATGAAAGGGTCAACTCAACCTCTTTTGATTGTTCAAAAAGATTCCTTGTGGCGACGTAATCACATGTACTAATATTTTTGAGAACCTTCATTTGCTCGTTGTTGATGGCTTCATCCTGAACATCATCACCAAGGTTCACAAGTTTGCCTTGCATGGTTGTAAAGTATCGTTCATCTGTCATATTTTTAATTGATAACCCTGAACAATTTTTGTGCCCAAGGATTTCTCTGATAATAAATAGCAACGTTCCTTTTCCGTTCCCACCATCACCAACAAAGATAAAGAACTTTGCAAGCATCCTTTTAAATTTTTTATCAACAATCAATGGATGTGCCAATATTTCAAGTAATCTGTTCCGATAATCTGCATCATTGTTTGTTAAATGGTCAATATAATCATCAACATCCTTCACTGGTTCGGCATCTTCATTGTAGGGAATGTTAATTGAAAAAGGTGTGAACTCTTTATAATCAACCTTGTGAAATTGCCCATCTACCAAAATGCCGTTTTGCAATTTGATACTAAAAACCTTGGTTGTGTCCACGATCGGTGCTTGTATTTTCATTTGCTTTACGATTTCTTCAAAGTACCTTGATTTCTGTTGTCCTATCTCACTGAAAAGCAATCGTTTGAGTAAATCATCATCAGTCATGTATTGATTATCTTCATACCAATACAATTTCCCAAGGTATTGCACAATCCTGTATTTTGCTATCAATACGGATGCTACTTCAGGTTCTCTGTTTTTCTTCGCTTCAATATGTACATCCCTTGTAATGGTCTGGAATTCATCTTCAGGTAAAGGGGTAGCGAAAATATAATTGTTGATAAATCGCAAAATGGGTTGCCATTGCTTCAACTCATATATCTTCATACGGTGGGCAAATAGCAAATTGTTTCTTCCTTCGCCTTCATCCAAGCCAAGCAAAGGTTTTAAAAACTTTTTAGTGTAAAATATTTCAGGCAAATTCTCACGTTTGCCTTTATTGTCTATGATTCTTAATTCACCATTTTGTTTGATTGTGATAGAATCAGTGTTCTTTGAATGCTTATATTCAACTTCAAATCCAAGGGGACACACTTTCTTTGCTCCTTTGAATGCTTTTGGTTTATTGAAATAAAAGTGTGCCCCTCTGCTAGTCCAAACAATTTGGGTCTTGATGTCAAAATAACTGATTATCCTTTCAATCTTATCTTTTGGAAGGCAATCAATATCAACCACCACTTCATCATCTTTCAGAACCCACCCACATGAATCAAATGTTTCATGTGTGTCTGATATCTCTGCATCCTTCCTTGGGAACTTTTCGTTTTCTATAAATTCTTTGTAGGTTTCTTCTGCTTGCATTCGTGATGTTCTCCTTTGCTTTTCTTAGTCATACTCAACACTTCCACCTTTTTTTCTAACATCTATTGACCAACGGTTGATATATTCCTTTACTTGTTGACGATTAAACAACCACTTCTTTCCCACTCGCATAGCAGGGAAATTCGGATTGTAAATAAATAATTTCTCTACTGTTGGTCTGCTTAATGAAAGCATTCTACAAAGTTCCTTGGTATCTATAAGGAACATATCTTCTTCAATTTCTTCTACCCTTTTTCGTACTTCCTCCAAATACAGTTTCTTTAATTCATCTTCATCTAATGAAATGTTTAACATGTTTTTTACCTCCAATTTATTAGTTGTGTGTTTACCTTTTGCAACCACATGGTTATAATGTAGACAACAACATCGTTTGTTATACATTTGAGAACAAATTAAAAAATATTTACTTTTAGCAACCATTTGTATTAAAATAGTAGAGTATTTTAAAAGAAGAAAGAGAGGGGAATGAAACATGAACAAGTTCGGGGAAAAATTAAGGAAATTAAGAAAAGAAAAAGGATTATCAATAAGAAAGCTTAGTGAATTATCAGGGGTTGCACACTCCTATTTATCACAAGTTGAAACAGGTAAACGTGGAACCCCAAAAGTAGAAACACTTGAAAAGATTGCAACAGGACTTAATGTTCCTTCTTTTAATTTATTAGTGCAAGCAGGATATATTGACCCAATTGATATGATTATGGAAAACGAAAGAGAAGATAGAGAATGGTCACTATCAGAACAAGAACAAACGCCAATTGAACTTAATTTTTTACTGGATTCCAATCATCCATTATTTTTTCAAGACAGGATTTTGACAAAAGAAGAAAAAGCAAAAATAAAAAGCGTTATCGAAATCGTATTAAAGGATTGAAAGGGGAAAGAGAATAGATGGCAAACATACGAAAATTAAATAGCGGAAAATATCAGGCACGTGTTCATGTTGATGGTAAACTTGTGAGCCTTGGAACATTCAAGACAAAAAAGGAGGCTGAAATTGTTTCAGCAAAGGCTGAAGAAAGAAAATATTATAGTCAAACCCTAACTGATAGAAACATGCTTTTTTCAGATGTTGTGCAAGAATGGTTGAAGCATAAAAAGAATACAACGAAAGAATCAACTTTCAGGCAAACAGAAGTGATTATTAGAAATCATGTGATGCCCACTTTTGGACATAAAAAGATTATGAAAGTGAGTAGAACGGATGTAAAAGATTGGCTTTCTAAATTTGGAGAAATTGATGAAAATGGCAAGCCAAAATATTCACTTGGTTCAAGGCGAAAATATCTTTCAGTGATTAAAGGTATTCTGTTTTATGCGGTGCAAGAACTTGAAGTACTTGAAAAGAATCCTGCGGACAAATTGAAGTTAGAAGTTCAGGATAATGTTGCATTGAAGATAGGAGATGAAAAAGTTAAATATTTTACCCTTGATGAAATGAATCAGTTATTGGGTTATTTAAAGACATACAAGCATCAGAGATTTCCTGAATATCGGTTGTATTATATGTTGATTTTCTTCTTATACAAAACAGGTTTAAGGATTTCTGAAGCACTTGCTTTAAGATGGGATGATATTGAAGGTAATATGATTGATATCAATAAACAAACAAGCCGTGACGATAACAACAAAGTGATTCTTACCACATTGAAAAACGATTCATCATATCGTCAAATTAGCATTGATGAAGATTTTATTCGTGAATTAAAAAAATTCAAGGCAAAACAAAATGAACTGATCCTTGGAAATCCAAGATTTAAGAAAAATAATAATGGAATCATTTTTCAAAATTATAATGGGCATTATCTCACACCTTCTATCATTCGTGAAACGATTCAGAACTATCATAAGACTTCAGGGGTCGAATATAGGGGTTTACATGCTTTCAGACATACTCATGCCACTTTACTACTTGAAGCAGGTGTAAGTGAAATTTATATAGCAAAAAGATTAGGTCATGTAGACACGAAAGAATTAAGTAGAACATATGGACATATCACTAAAAAAATTCAAACAGATGAACTTGCAAAATTCACTGCTTATACTTCACAAAAATAATGTTAAAAATCACTTCAAATAACATCAAAATAATTTCAACTTTACAAGAACTTGGCATAAACTTGGCAAGAATCGAATTTGGCACGTGCCAAAAATAAGAAAAACCCTTGATATACAAGGGTTAATCGTTAGTTATCCAATTGAACCTTCCATCTCGAACTTGATAAGGCGGTTCATTTCAACAGCGTATTCCATTGGAAGTTCTTTTGTAAATGGCTCGATGAAGCCCATTACAATCATTTCTGTTGCTTCTTGCTCTGAAATACCACGGCTCATTAAGTAGAAGAGTTGATCTTCTGACACTTTAGAAACCGTCGCTTCATGCTCAAGCGTAATGTTGTTGTTCAAAATTTCATTATATGGAATTGTATCAGACGTTGACTCATTATCCATGATAAGTGTATCACACTCAATTTTCGACTTAGAGCCAGCAGATCTACGGCCAAAGTGACAAATACCACGATATGTTACTTTCCCACCATGTTTTGAAATGGACTTTGATACAATCGTAGATGAACAGTTTGGCGCAAGATGGTGAACTTTCGCCCCTGCATCTTGGTGCTGCCCTTTACCAGCGATGGCGATGGAAAGGATCGTTCCTTTTGCACCTTCTCCACGCATAACAACAGCTGGATATTTCATTGTTAATTTTGAGCCGATGTTCCCATCTACCCACTCCATTGTAGCACCAGCATCAGCAACTGCTCGCTTTGTTACAAGATTAAAGATATTTGGAGCCCAGTTTTGGATCGTTGTGTAACGCGCATATGCGTTCTTTTTAACAATGATCTCAACTACCGCACTGTGTAATGAGTTTGTTGAATAAACTGGAGCTGTACAGCCTTCAACATAGTGTACGGAGCTATCTTCGTCCGCAATAATTAGCGTACGCTCAAACTGACCCATGTTTTCTGAATTAATACGGAAGTACGCTTGTAATGGCGTTTCAGACTTAACACCTTTTGGTACATAGATAAACGAACCACCAGACCATACAGCTGAGTTCAATGCTGCGAACTTGTTATCAGATGGAGGAATAATTGTTCCAAAGTGCTCTTTGAAAATTTCCTCATGCTCTCTGAGTGCCGTATCTGTATCCGTAAAAAGAATACCTTGCTCTGTTAATTCTTCTTTCATACTGTGATAAACAACTTCAGATTCGTACTGAGCTGAAACCCCAGCTAAATACTTTTGTTCTGCTTCTGGAATCCCAAGCTTATCAAACGTATTCTTGATTTCTTCAGGTACTTCATCCCAAGATTTCTCTGACTTCTCTGATGGCTTAACATAGTAAGTAATGTCATCAAAGTGAAGTTCTGATAAATCTCCACCCCATTGTGGCATTGGCATTTTATAAAATTGTTCTAATGATTTCAAACGGAAATCTAACATCCATTGCGGTTCACTCTTCATGCGTGAGATTTCTTCAACGATTTCTTTCGTTAACCCACGCTTTGAACGGAAAACCGAAACATCTTTATCTGAGAACCCATATTTATATTCTCCGATTTCTGGCATTTTTTTCGCCATTGTGAAAGCCTCCTTTAAAATTGTCTTGCTATTTGTGGTCGTTGATTCCCTTTTCCATTGCTTTCCAAGCAAGAGTCGCACATTTAATACGAGCCGGAAACTTTGCCACTCCTTGTAATGCTTCAATATCCCCTAAGTCAAAACGCTCTTCATCATACTCTTTTCCGAGCATTATATCTGAAAAAATGTGAGCCATTGCTACAGCCTCATCCAATTTCAAGCCTTTGATTGCTTGAGTCATCATTGAAGCGGAAGCTAAACTGATCGAACATCCTTCCCCAACAAACTTCGCATCAGTAACCTTATCATCGTTCACTTTTAATTGAATTTGAATGCGGTCACCACATGTTGGGTTATTCATATTTACGGTAACGGAATCTCCATCAAATTCCCCTCGGTTACGTGGGTTTTTGTAGTGATCCATAATCACCTGTCTGTACAGTGTATCAAGTTTAGAAGACATCGCCAAAGTACTCCTTTGTTTTTACTAGTCCAGTGACAAGTACATCAACATCCTCTTTCGTGTTGTATAAATAAAAGCTAGCACGAGCTGTTGCTGTGACGTCAAGCCATTTCATCAGCGGCTGTGCACAATGATGACCTGCACGAACTGCGATTCCCTCAGCATCCAAGACTGTTGCAACATCATGCGGATGAACATCATCTAGGTTGAATGTCACAACGCCTGCACGCTTTTTCGGACCGAAAATTTTCAAACCATCAATTTCAGATAAGCGCTCGATTGCATAATCAGCTAGCTCATGCTCATGTTTTAATACATGATCAAGACCAATCTCCTCTAAGAAGTCGATGGCTGCGCCAAGGCCAATAGCACCTGCAATGATTGGAGTACCACCTTCAAATTTCCAAGGAAGTTCTTTCCAAGTTGAATCTTGTAAGCCGACAAAATCAATCATTTCTCCACCAAATTCAATTGGTTCCATCTTTTCAAGTAGATGCTTCTTGCCGTATAACGCCCCTATTCCAGTAGGGCCTCCCATTTTGTGACCAGAAAAAGCGAAAAAGTCACAATCAAGGTCTTGAACATTTACCTTCATATGTGGTGTGCTTTGCGCACCATCGACAACCATAATCGCTCCATTACGATGAGCAATTTCAGCAATTTCTTTGATCGGGTTAATCGTTCCAAGGACGTTTGAAACGTGCATGACAGAAATAATTTTTGTCTTATCTGTTATTGTATTTTCTACATCTGCCAAATCTAGCGTTCCATCAGGCTGAAGTGGGAAATATTTTAACGTTGCCCCCGTTCTCTTCGCAACTTGCTGCCAAGGAATGATGTTACTGTGATGCTCCATTAAGGAAATCACAATTTCATCGCCTTCTTTTAAATTGTCACGAGCGTAACTGGATGCAACTAAATTTAATGCCGTTGTCGTTCCACGTGTGAAAACAATTTCTTCAATGGAACTTGCTCCGATAAAGTTCCGAACCTTTTCGCGAGCTCCTTCGTATCCATCTGTTGCCAGTGTACCAAGTGTATGAACCCCCCGATGAACATTTGAATTATAACGACGATAATAATCATCGATTGCTTCAATCACCTTAAGTGGCTTTTGAGAAGTCGCGGCGCTATCCAAGTAGACGAGCGGATTTCCGTTGACATTTTGGTCTAAAATCGGAAACTGCTTTTTGATCTCTTTGGCATTCATTAGCGTACTTTCCCTTCAATTGCCTCTCTTAAACGCTCCTTAACGGACTCAATCGGAAGTTGATTAACTACTGGAGCTAAGAAACCGTGAATAACTAGGCGCTCTGCTTCTTTACGTGAAATACCGCGACTCATTAAGTAGAACATTTGCAATGGATCTACTTGACCAACGGATGCTGCGTGACCTGCTGTTACGTCATCCTCATCGATGAGTAAGATCGGGTTTGCATCTCCACGCGCTTTTTCACTTAGCATTAACACACGCTCTGTTTGAACACCATTCGACTTAGTTGCACCATGCTCAATTTTCGTAATTCCGTTAAAAATCGCTGTTGAAGCTTCTCGCATAACGCCGTGCTTAAGAATGTGACCTTCCGAATGCTTTCCATGATGGAAAATTTGCGTCGTGAAATTTTGTTTTTGATCTCCACGACCAATTGTCACGGTCTTAGTGTCAGCCCAAGAGCCATCACCTACAAGATGTGTTGTATTTTCTGAAACCGTATTTCCGTCGTTCATTTGACCAAGTGCCCAATCGATACGAGCGTCCTTATCTACATGACCACGACGTACGACATAGGTTGTCACGTTTTTTGCAAGGTTATCAACTGCACCAAATGCAACTCTTGCGTTCGCTTTTGCATATACTTCTGCCACAATGTTTGCTACTACTTCTTGACCAGCTATTGATGTGTAGTTCTCTACATATGTGACTGAACTATTTTCTTCAGCTACAACAATCACATGGTTGCTGTAAATTGCCTCAGGTGTTTCAAGTGAAAATACAGCCTGCAAAGGAACTTCCACTTGAACATTTTTAGGAACATAAATAAACGCTCCACCGTTTAGCAGTGCTGCATGCAACGCAAGAAGACAATTCTCATTTGGTTTTACTGCCTCACCAAACAAATAAGGTTTCACAAGTTCTGCATGCTTTTTTAGAGCTGTTTCAATATCTGTAAAAATAACACCTTTTTCAGCTAGCTCGGCACTCGTTTTTACGAAGACAGCAGATGTATCTTGTTGAACAAGCAAATTCTGTTCTGTTGTTTCTTCGCCAATTAACGCTTGTAGTACTTCTGGTAAAGCCTTCACAGATGTTGCTTTTGGCTTTTGATTCATGTCAAAGCGGCTTTTTGTAAAATTCCACTTATCAATTTTTGTTTTTTCTGGCTTTGGAAGCTCTGCTGTTTCTGATAGCTCTAAGCCTTTTAAACGAATGTCGCGTACCCAATCTGGTTCATTGCGTCCATTCGAGAATGATTCAATTTGTTCTTTTTCGAACAATCCTTTTGTCTCGACTGACATACATACCCACCCTTTACTAATGTACTCACTCGCCAATCGCGAGTATATGTTTTCTCACTTTAACCGATCTACATTATGCTTCTTGGTTTACACCTACACGCTCGTCATCGATTCCAAGCTCCGCCTTAATCCAGTCGTAACCTTCTGCTTCTAGACGTGCAGCAAGTTCAGCACCACCAGATTTCACAATGCGTCCTTGCATCATAACGTGTACTTTATCAGGAGTGATGTAGTCAAGGAGACGTTGATAGTGAGTGATAATTAAGCAACCGAAGTTCTCACTACGCATTTCGTTAACACCTTTTGACACGACTTTCAAGGCATCAATATCTAAACCTGAGTCAATTTCATCAAGGATCGCAATCTTTGGCTCAAGCATTAACAATTGTAAAATTTCGTTACGTTTCTTTTCCCCACCTGAGAATCCTTCGTTTAAGTAACGGTGTGAGAAAGAATCATCCATATCAAGTACTTCCATCTTCTTATCTAATTGACGGATAAATTTCATAAGAGAAATCTCATCACCTTCTTCGCGCTTCGAATTGATCGCTGAACGTAAGAAGTCGGCATTTGTAATCCCGCTTATTTCACTTGGATATTGCATTGCTAAGAAAAGACCTGCTTGAGCACGCTCATCAACTTCCATCTCAAGAACATCTTCTCCATCAATCGTGACTGAACCGCTCGTAATTTCATACTTCGGGTGACCCATAATTGCTGACGCTAAGGTTGATTTTCCTGTTCCGTTTGGTCCCATGATGGCATGGAATTCGCCACCTTTTATCTCAAGGTTGAAGTCTTTTAAGATTTCTTTTCCTTCAACTGATACGTTTAAGTTTTCGATCTTTAGAAATGGTGCTGACATTACGATAACCTCCAATGTATTTTGCTTTATCTTAAATTGGGACAAAGCCGATAATGTTTTGTTTTATTCTCAATCTATTCTCATTACAATCTTATAACAAATCTATTATAAGTTCAAGGAGACAGAACTAATTAAGTTACTGTTCTAACTATGCCTATAGTGTTTTCCTATCCTCACCCCTACTATAGCGTAGCAATGTCAGTCGTTACACCTTTTCCACGCCTTTCTTCCACTCACACAAACTACATGGTTCACTATAATTAGCATTCCTTTAAATCACTATAAAAATAAAAAAAATCACTTTAAAATCAAACTTATTTCTTTTTTAAATGATTAAAGAGCAGTACCAATAGGCACTACTCTTCTCGTTTTATTACAGCTTAGCCAAATTGAGCTATCAATTTCTTGCTAGCCTTATAGTCTTTTTCACGTTCTTTTTCAATTTCAATTCTTTTTTCTAAGTTACGATTATACTCTGCATAACTTGTTCCATGAGATTGTTGCATTGCTTTTTCCATTTCACCATGATGATGGTTTTTTAATAAATGGATAATGAATCAACCCTTTCTCGTTTTTATCAGAAATAATCGTACCATAGTGAGAAAATTTGATCAACTTTGAAATAAAGGGATCTACCTTCATTTAACGACGTGAGATCTGATTACGCATTGTCAGAAAATGTTCCAATACAATTCCTTTTGCATACAACTTAATAAACCCTGACTGCCTTTATTGAAGCTGTGAATCGTTATTTCCTAACGTAGATATACACTCTTGTACTAGTGTTACCGCTTGAGACATAGCTGCACCACCACCGAACGCAGCTGTTACTCCAACTGTTTCAAGAATTTCTTCTTCTGTACAACCTTGATCTAAGCACCCTTTTGCATGATAGATGATACAATACTCATCTTGAGAATACACGCTAATCCCCAATGCAATCATTTGCTTTTCCTTTTGAGTGAGCTTCCCTTCTTCAAAGCAAGCTTCTGTGAACGCATTGTACTTTTTGGCGATATTAGGCATTTTTTTTGTGAAATTCCCAATACCTTCTTTATATTCTTGTAGAGCCATGTCAATTGGGTTATCTTGCTGCTGTTGCTGATCCATTCGAGAGCCTCCTCTATGTAGTTGTAACAACGATAGTATTCGTACCAATAGTAACCTTTATTCAAGATTTATTTCGATCTTCTCATTATTACAACACGTATTTGCTGCGACCATTCTCTTACTACATGCAATTTTAACAGGAGACGTAGTGTTAATAGGTACTGCTTTTGTAACAGGTTTATTTATGGCGTTTATTCTAGTATCATCAATTCCTCTTTTAGCTGAAAACTCCACGGAAAAAGAGCTGACTCAATGTCTTATTGAGTCAGCCAACAAATGTTTAGCACCAGCCTTCATCGCAACCTTCTACATAAGATTTCACTTCATTTGGGTTTTCTTGCTCATATCGAAACACTTTATCGTTTTCGAACTCAAAGCCTTCAGCCATTTCATGCTGAAAACCTTCATTCGTTTCAATTACCTTTCCGACTTGAGCTTCCCCCATATACAGATTCATATGTCCATTTTCATACTTACCTTTTACTTGACTCGTTACGTCAACGCGTACAAGACTCATTACTCTAACCTCCTTAAACAGAAGTTAGTATTAGGTTATCCGAATTCGGGGAGATGAACCATGGTGGAAAAATACAAAAGAGGAAGAGCCTTTGCACGCAGTGTGCTGCTCTTCCTCTGCATAACTATAAGGAAAACCTTAAGACAACGGCTTCTAGTTTCAAAAAGGAAAGGCTTGTTTGAAAACCTCTCTTATTCTTCGCTAATCATATCCTCATATTTTTCAGCTGACATTAAGTTATCTACTTCACTTGAGTCACTTGGTTCTACAACGATCATCCATGCTTTCTCATATGGAGATTCATTAACGAATTCAGGAGAATCATCAAGGTCTTCGTTAACTTCAACAACCTTTCCACTTACAGGTGCATATAGCTCAGAAACCGTTTTTACTGATTCTACACTTCCAAAAGGCTCGTCCGCTTCAATTTCATCGCCAACTTCTGGAAGCTCTACAAATACGATATCTCCAAGCTCAGATTGAGCGAAATCCGTAATTCCAATACGAACTTTCTCTCCTTCTACTTTTACCCACTCATGCTCTTCAGAATACTTTAATTCTTTAGGTAAGTTGCTCATCCTAATACCTCCATCTAAATTAATACAAATTTTACTACATTATACCTGCTTTTCCATCAGAACAAAACCTATTCACTCCAAGTTTGCTCAAATTGTCCTTCATTAAACCCGACCGTTACGTTTGTTCCATCCGTTGTAATTGGACGTTTGATTAACATTCCCTCTGATGCAAGTAGCTCAAGTCCTTCATCTTCAGTCATTTCTTTCAGTTTATCCTTCAAGCCGAGCTCACGATATTTTTGACCACTCGTATTAAAAAATTTCTTTAACTCAAGACCACTTTTTTCTAAAAGGTTACGCAATTCGTCTTTGGTTGGTGGTTGTTCAACGATATGTATTGCGTTTACGCCAATTCCTTTGTTAGCGAACCATTTTTTTGCTTTTCTACAAGTTCCACATTTTGGGTATTCATAATAGGTAATTGTCATGTTGTCTGTCTCCTTTCGTTTTTCGATTCTATTTATATTCAATAGGTGTGTCTTGGAAGGATCAGCCCCCCGACTTAGTAAGCTCGTTCGAGTTTATTTCTAGCTCTTTAGCGCATTTTTTCGTTCGGGGGGCAGACCCTGTTTGTGCGTTCATGCTTGTCTTCTACCTACTTGAACTATCTCTATTATTGCTTATCTTCTACTTGTTCACAATCGATTTGCTTTGTATCCCAGGTCGTTTGCAAGGCATCATGAACAGAATCTGCATTCAGTTCAGTCGAGAATTCTTCTACCCCAGTAAGTGGTGCTGTATAGCTAATCTTTTCTTTTTTGCTCATAAAAGATTCCTCCTCTCCTACCTAGAATAAGTTTAGGATGTGTTAGGCCAAGAGGAATCATGCAATTGCTTCTTTCCTGTTGTCACGGTACCATCACATGTAAAGTCAGTCAACTACCGAGACACTCGATGAAATCTGACTAGCAACAAAATTGACAAAGAAGCCCCATTTTGGGACTTCTTTGCACTAGAGAGGAGAATGCTCCATAAGAAAGGAGTATATTTTATTTTTGAGGAAACGAATTTCCTCAAAAGTTATTAATTAAACGACATAACGTTTTTCTTCTAATACGACACCTGCAATACGGCGTTTTAACGCGACGACATTGGTCGGAGTGTGACGTGTAAGCTTACGGAGAATACCTAGCATTGTCCGAAGAGTATCGCCTTCTTCCATTGCTACCAAAGATTCTTTTGCATGAGCTTCAATTTTATTAAAGGCCTCTTGACAGAAGACTTGAGTCATTAAAAGCTTTTGCTCAGCTTTCGCCTCGCCTCTTTTGTTGATTGCTTTTTCAGTACGAAGAATCACTGACTCCATTGAGTAAATCTCACTAACAATGTCGGCTACATTTGATAAAAGTTCTTGTTCATGCTGAAGCTTATCTGCATATTTTTGCGCCCCGTTCCCAGCTACCATTAAGAAGATTTTTTTCGCCATAGAAAGCAGGTACTTTTCTTGCTCAAGTGAGGCGTCCCCGATTTCCTGCGGCATTAACATCATGATCTCTTCTTGCAAAGCTGTTGCCTTTTGTAAAAGAGGAAGCTCTCCTTTCAACGCCTTACGCATAATCGTACCGGGAACAAGCAAACGGTTGATCTCGTTTGTCCCTTCAAAAATCCGATTAATTCGCGAGTCACGATACATGCGTTCGACTTCGTATTCAGCCATGAACCCATAGCCACCGTGAATTTGAACCGCTTCATCTACAACGTAGTCAAGTGTTTCAGAACCTACTACTTTGTTTAAGGAGCACTCTATCGCATATTCAGCAATCGCTTTGGCAACTGCACGACCATCCTTCTGTTCCTCGTCTGTTAGCCCACCAAGACGATCTTCAAATAACCCACCCGTACGATAGATCGAACTCTCTGCTGCATAGGTTGCCGTTGCCATATTGGCGAGCTTTTCTTGAATGAGTGTGAATTTGCCGATTGGCGTTTTGAACTGTTTTCGCTCCGTAGCATATGTTGCAGCTAGTTCAAGTGCTCGTTTCGCACTTCCGACACATCCAATTCCTAGCTTATAGCGACCAACATTTAAAATGTTAAACGCAATTACATGACCTTTCCCTATTTCACCAAGAACATTCCCCACTGGTACAAGGGCATCTTCTAAAATAAGCGTTCGCGTTGAAGAACCTTTGATTCCCATTTTCTTTTCTTCTGGACCCGTTGATACACCTTCGAATTCTTTTTCAACAATAAACGTTGTGAATTTATCTCCATCAATTTTTGCATAGACGATAAACACATCTGCAAAAGCAGAATTTGTTATCCATTGCTTTTCTCCATTTAATACATAATGTGTTCGGGCATCATTTAGAACAGCTGTCGTTTTCGCACCAAGTGCATCTGAGCCGGAACTTGGCTCAGTTAACGCATAAGCGGCAAGCTTTGCGCCTGATGCTAGGTCAGGCAAATATTTTGATTTTTGTTCATGGTTTCCGAAAAAGACAATAGGAAGAGAGCCAATCCCAACATGGGCCCCGTGACTTAACCCGAATGCACCACCACGAACAAACTTTTCCGAAATAAGTGATGAACTAATTTTATCTAGTCCAAGCCCGCCATACTCTTCAGGTACATCCGCAGCGAGAAGGCCTAAGTCACCAGCTTCTTTTAGAAGTCTAACTGTATGATCAAATTGATGTTGCTCAATTTTCTCTAAAACGGGCTCTACTTCATTAATGACGAAATCTTCCGTTGTACGACCAATCATTATTTGTTCATCGGTGAAATCCTCTGGAGTAAATACTTGGTCAGAACAAACATCCTCTACTAGAAAGCTCCCGCCTTTTACCACTTTGTCTTCTGTTTGACTCATATCTCGTTCCTCCCTTTATTGTTTTTCTAACCGATTAACTCAAAAACACCTGCAGCGCCCATTCCGCCACCGATACACATCGTAACAACACCAAATTGTTCCTTTCGTCGTTTCATTTCGTGCAGGAGGGAAAGCGTTAATTTTGTCCCTGTGCAGCCTAATGGGTGACCAAGCGCAATCGCACCGCCATTGACATTCACACGATCAAGATCTAGATCAAGGTGTCGAATCACTTGAAGTGCCTGAGAAGCAAACGCCTCATTTAGCTCAAACAACCCTATATCAGCTAATTCTAGTCCTGCTAGTTTAAGAGCTTTCGGGATCGCCTCAACTGGACCAATTCCCATAATTTCAGGAGCAACGCCCGCTACAGCAAATGACCGGAACTTTAAAAGAGGAGTAATGCCATTGACGATTGCCTCTTCACGGTCCATTACTAACACAGATGCGGCCCCATCACTCATTTGTGAAGCATTGCCAGCTGTTATACTCCCTTTTGGATAGAAAGCTGGGCGCAGTTTTGCTAATCCTTGTGCTGATGTATCTGCTCTCACTCCTTCATCTGTATCAAAGGTCACTTGCCTTTCTTTTAATTTGTGATCTGCTCCAACAGAGCGGAATGTGACATCAACCGGAACGATCTCATCTTTGAACCTTCCTGCTTCAATAGCAGTTGCTGCGCGTTTGTGACTAAGAACGGCAAACTCATCTTGGTCAGCGCGGCTTACATCATATCGGTTCGCCACTTCCTCCGCGGTATAGCCCATTCCCATGTAATACTCAGGCTGTTCTTCAACGAGCTTCGCATTAGGGGCAATCACATGCCCCCCCATCGGGATCATACTCATCGATTCAGCTCCACCAGCAATAATGGCTTTTGCCTGACCAAGCATAATCCGTTCTGCCCCGTACGCAATGCTTTGCAACCCTGATGAACAATAACGATTGATCGTGATCGCCGGAACGGTATTCGGTAACCCTGCTAAGGCCGCTATATTTCGAGCGACGTTCATGCCTTGTTCTGCCTCAGGCATGGAACACCCGATAATAACGTCATCAATCTTTTTAGCGTCATAATCGCCGGCACGTTTTAACGTTTCTCGAACGGTCAATGCACCTAAATCATCCGGACGAACATTTGCCAATGTACCGCGTTTTGCTTTTCCAACTGGTGTTCTTGCACCAGCTACGATTACCGCTTCTCTCATTGTCATTTTCCCTCCTCTACGTGCGTTTTATTTAATTACGAAGTGGTTTGCCTTTAGTTAACATATATTGCATACGCTGTTGCGTTTTCGGCTCAGCTACTAAGCTTAAAAAGGCTTCACGTTCAATATCGAGTAAGTATTGCTCATCAACGAACGTCCCTTTAGGCACCCGGCCACCGGCAATGACAAAAGCGAGTTTCTCGGCAATCTTCAAATCATGATCTGAAATCATGCCACCAAACTTCATTGTCTTCGCACCGAGTAGCATCGTTGCGTACCCCGTTTCACCAACAACTTGAATCTTCGCTCGCTCAGGTGGACGATACCCTGTGTTAAATAAATGAAGAACTTTTTGCTTTGCACGATCTATCAGTAAGTCACCATTTATAACAATGTCATCACGTGCACTTAGGAAGCCATTTTCTTTTGCTTCTTGTGCAGAGGTCGAAACTTTTGCCATCGCAATCGTCTCAAATGTTTTGTTCGCAACCGCTTGCAAATCGCCTCTAGATGTTCGTTCTAAATTGCGAAGGTACAATTCTTTGTTTCCGCCTCCGCCTGGGATCACACCCACTCCAACTTCTACTAAGCCCATATACGTTTCAAGCGATGCTTGAACACTTGCTGATGGCAAGCATATTTCCGTCCCTCCACCAAGTGTCATACCAAACGGTGCTGCAACAACCGGCTTCTCTGCATAGCGAATGTTGGCCATTGCCTGCTGGAACTGGCGAACAACAAGATCAATCTCAAAAAAATTGTCATCCTGTGCTTCCATTAATATCAACATTAAATTGGCACCGACACAAAAGTTTTTGCCTTGGTTGTTAATGACTAGGCCTTTATAGTTCTTTTCCACTTCTGCAATCGACTTATTTATCATTTGAATAACGTCGAATCCGATTGAATTGTTTGGAGAATGAAATTCAAGAAGAGCTACGTCATCACCAACATCAAGTAATGTTGCCCCTGTATTTTTCATAATGACTTTGTCTGGTTTTAATGTTTTCAGAGTAACAATTTTTTTGTTAACAAGCTTAGGTGCGTATCCACCAGCGTGATAGAACGTCTCACCTTTGTAGAAGCTTTCTTGACCTGCTTCCAGCATTTCTTTTACCCATAGTGGGACCTGCTCCCCTTCTTCTTCCATACGCTCGACTGCTTTTTTTACACCGATCGCATCCCAAGTTTCAAATGGACCGAGCTCCCAGCCAAAGCCCCATTTCATTGCTTGATCAACTGCATGAATATCATTAGCAATTTCAAAAGCTTTCTCAGCCGAATACAATAACGTTGGCTTCAATAAGTTCCAAATTAAATGACCTGCTCGATCGTCTGCATAGGCTAAGACCTTTAATTTATCCGGAAGCTTCTTTGCTTGTTTTGCCTGTTCCACTGAGGCAGCCTTTAATTTTTTTCGTTCCTCGTATTCAAGAGTGGTTGGATTTAACTCGAGAATTTCACTACCTTTTTCTCCTTTCTTCTTCAAAAAGAATCCTTGCCCACTTTTGCTTCCAAGCCAACCTTTTGCAGCCATTTCTTTCATGAACGAATTCGGTTGAAATACTTCTTTTTCTGCCCCATCCACGACATCGTAGACGTTTTTTGCAACATGAAGGAAAGTATCGAGTCCAACAACATCAAGCGTTCGAAATGTTGCACTTTTCGGTCGACCAATGATTGGCCCTGTTACTGAATCAATTTCTCCTACGGAATATCCACCTTTAAGCATTTCATTAACAGTAACGAGTAAACCATACGTTCCAATTCTATTCGCGATAAAGTTTGGCGTATCTTTCCCTTCGACGACACCTTTCCCGAGTGTCTCTTCAGCAAACGCTTTCATAAAAATAAGTACATCTTTATTCGTATGTTCAGTAGGAATTATTTCTAATAGCTTTAAGTATCTTGGCGGGTTAAAAAAGTGCGTACCTAAAAAGTGTGATTTAAAATCATTAGATCGTCCTTGAGACATTGCTTCAATGGAAATTCCTGATGTATTAGAGCTAACAATCGTCCCAGGCTTTCTAACAGCATCAATCTTTTCAAATAATTGCTGTTTAATGGTTAAGCTTTCAACCACAACTTCGATAATCCAATCAACTTCTTGAAGGCGTTTCACATCATCCTCAATATTTCCAGCTTCAATTAAGTTAACTTTTGCCTTGGAAGAAAGTGGTGCTGGCTTTTGCTTACTAAGATTGGCTATCGCATTCGTACTTAATCGATTGCGAACTGCATAATCCTGTATTGTCAACCCTTTTGCCTGTTCTTCGTTTGTCAGATCTTTCGGTACGATATCAAGTAATAAGGTTGGAATTCCGACATTTGCTAAATGAGCAGCAATACCAGAACCCATGACACCAGAACCAATAACGGCTACTTTACGAATATGAAAAGACATAATTCTCCCCCTTTACCTGCACGAATTCATTTCATTTGAATTATCTTACTCCCAAACGAATGAATACTCATTCATTTTTAGCCCAAAAAAATACAAACAACCTCAAAGTCATTTCTAAAATCATCATACCGAACATTCGTAAATTTCGCAATAGATAAATTTAAAGGAATTGCCAAAAGAGTGATTTTCTCTTTTGGCAATTTCTTTAGCAATGAGCAGAGCCGCTGCTTGCTTTTTAGTGAAGCTAGGGTGGGCTTCTTCCCCTAGCGAACGTGCAGCGTGCGGAGCCATTGCCACTTCCACACTCCAAAAGAGTGATTTTCTCTTTTGGCTTCCTTTAATAGGCAGTTCTGTCTACTTCATTCACACATAATTAAGGTGCTTATATTTCACACTAATGAGGTATCCGAATGACGGATACGTTGCCTTAAGGCGACATCCAAAGGAGGGTATACTCATGCAACAACAACAAATGCAAGGTCAACAAAATCAACAGCAACCAATGGGCATGCAGAACCAACAAAACCAACAAGCGATTATGCCTGAGCCACCAGCTGTCGTTACTACGAAAGATCAGCTTTATTTATCAGATATGCTTTCGTGGAACTTACTTGCAATGAAAAAAGCTCACTTTTTCGCGCAACAGTGTCAAGATCAGGAAATCAAAATGACATTAGATAAAGCTGGACGAATGCATCAACAGCATTATGAAAAAATTCTAAGTCATTTGAAAACAACGAATCAACAAGCTTCTATCCCAATGCAGTAAGAAAAGGTTCAACAGCCTAAAATTGTACTTTCCTTAAGGGGGCATTAGAATGAGCCAACAACAGCAAAAGATTCAAAATCCAGAAATGCAAATTCCAAAAACACCACAAATGAATGACCGAGACTTTATTAACGATATTTTAGCAATGGAAAAAAGCATGACTAATTCCTATAGCGTTGCCTTAAATGAAATGAGTCATGGACAACTTTACCAAGACCTATCAACTGTGTTTAATCAAACACAAGATTGTCAGCGCGAGTTATACAATGTTATGTTCCAAAAAGGATTTTACTCTTTAGAAGCTGCTGACGGGCAAAAGCTCGATCAAACGTATCAGCAGTTTTCTGGTTATAGTAGTCAATTTCCGTATCAACAGTAATCAAACGTACTAGCTTTTGGAAGAAACCAAAGTTATCTATCCTTTGGTTTCTCCTTTTTCATTGAGATATTTAATGTACATACTATAAAAAAAACACGAATGTGATGTCCGAGAGGCTTCCTTCTTTCTATTATTCAAAATATGAATCATCTTTAAATACCATATCTAATTTACCTATATTGATCACTCCAAATCTTCGCCACTAATACTCTGAATTTGAATTTGATACTGATCTAATTTATTAGTTCTTAAAACATTATCCACTACCTTTTTAATCTCTTGTGCTCTATGTTTCGTGTCTGGGTTGGATGGGGAAAGAGTGGTTTGCACAGTAACAAACTGTTGAAAATCAGAGACAATATTTTCAACTTCCTCATATGTTGTTAATTCCTCCTGGATGCTTATCATCATATTTGAAAACTCTTCATTAGCCGGTTTAGTTGGTATTCCGACTTCATTTGTGGCCACGACGGTTGCATTATTAGTAACATGAATAACAATGACAGAAACAATAATCATCGAAAGAATAAAAAGCATATTAAAAAGACCCTTTCCCAAATGTCCCCCTCCTTAATTAACTCGAATTAATCTATATGTATGTCCATCTCTAATTAGTTATTCAGCAAAACCGTTGATGTAACAAGCTTTTACATTTTTCAAATTAAAAAAGGCATTACTGGCTTGTTAAACAAGTAATGCCTTTTCTAACGTTAGGTTGTTGAATCGGACTCCGACTGTTTTGTTTCTTTTTGCGCTTTGTTGTTTTCCATCTCTCTATCCTTTTGGACTGTCTTGTTCTCGTCTTGCTTTGACTCTTCTTTTCCAGCCGCTACTTCTGAAGTAGCTTTTTCAAAGTTATTCACTTGACCACGAGATACAAAACTTTCAAGCATAGCTTTTAAGTCCATCCCTGTGCTTTCTTTTAAACTTTCTTGCAAGCCTAGCATCGTTTTTGTGACATTATTTGTAATCTTAGCGGCACCACCGTTTGATTCAGATCCGCCCATATCAATGACTTTCATTCCTTCAATTTTTGATAGAGGTTGTGCGATTTCATGTGCATACTTAGGCAGCATCTCGATAAACATTTCAAGAATCGCAGCTTCGCCGTATTTCTCCATTGCTTTTGCCATAAGTTCTTTCGCTTCTGCCTCAGCACGACCTCGCTCACGAATAACCTCAGCTTCTGCTAGACCATTCTGTTTTTCGATCATCGCCTTTGTTTCCCCGTCAATTCGTGCCTTTTCAGCTTCTGCTTCAGCATTTGCTTTGATATCATATGCATTTGCATCAGCTAAAGCCTTACGTCGCTTTTGTTCCTCAAGTTCAAGCTCTACTTGTCTTTGTCGTTCGATAAATTGAATCTTCATTTCTTCTTCTTTCACTTGTTGAGCGAGTGTTGCTTTTTCAAGTTCATAGGATTGCTCTGACTTCGCTCTCGCTCGTTCTGTTTCTTCTTTAATTCTTGCTGCCTTAATATCTTTTTCTTTCTTAGATTCAGCAATCTCACTTAAACGTTTGTTTTCTTCTTCTTGAGCTTCCTGATCATTTCTTGCTTTGTACATACGTGTTTCTTTTTCTGCATCGGATTCCGCCATATCGGCTTTTTTGCGGATTTCAGCAATACGTGGACGACCTAAATTATCTAAATACCCATTCTCTTTATCAGCATCGCGAAGATCATCTAACCCAAATGACGTGATTTTAAATCCCATATTATCTAATTCTTGTTGAGCGATATCTTGCACTTGGTGATTAAATGATTCACGGTCGTTATTAATTTGTTCCACCGTCATTTTTGATAAAATTGCTCGAAGATTAGTACCGAGAACTTTTGATACTTCTTCCTCAATTTCATTTTGTTTCTTCCCTAAAAATTGCTCAGCATAATTAGCAATTCCAATTAATGAATCAGCAATTTTTACTGATGTCACTGCATCAGCTACCACCGGTACACCTTGTGACGTGTATACTTTCGGCGTTGTTAATTTGATCTGGAAAGAATTTAAATCTACGGGCGTGCACGTTTGGAACATCTTCAAACGAATCCCGCCACCACGAATAATTTTCAAACTTCTTCCATTATCATCAAAGAAAATTCGTGTATCTTCTTCTGGATTCCCAAGCTTTGGACCTGTAATAATTAACGCTTGATTTGAACTAGCTGTCCGATACCGCTTTTTGAAAATAAAAAAACCAATTCCACAACCGATTAATAGGATGAAAAGTAAGATACCGGTAAGAATTAACCATATCATGCTCATCATAAAAGCATCACTCCATATAAAAATTTGAGATAGACGTAGGTAGTGCTTCGTCCTCTAATAATTTGTACGATTAACTATTTGAATGGTTTCACTTTTTCGGAAAATAATGTATTTTTCCTTCTAGAGCCAATGGTTCATATTTTTAAAAATACAGTTGACAGGCTCTTCTTTTTGGTAAAGCCCTTTTTCCTAATTAGCACTCTTTTCAGCTACAACAAAAAAACCGCACGGCTTCAGCAGCCAAGCGGTTTTGTATTTTTACAGCAACTTTACGAGTTTGCCCACATTATTAAACTAGCACAACCTAACACTTCTTCTGGAGGTCCTACACGACTAACAACACCATTTTCGATAAAAACAATACGATCAGCTAAGACTTTGGCATCTTCTTGATCATGAGTTACAAAAATAGAGGTTATTCCCGTCTGTTTTAATATTCCTCTCAGTTCATCTCTAATTTTCACCTGAAGATTAGCATCCAAATTACTAAAAGGTTCATCAAAAATAAGCAAGGAAGGCGCAGGAGCTAGTGCTCTCGCAAGGGCGACTCGTTGCTGCTGACCACCACTTAACTCAAATGGATAACGGTCCTTATAGTCAGTTAAATTAATTAACGATAGCATCTCATCTAATCGTTTCTGTTTTTGCCGGCGTGTCATTTTTCGTAACCCATATTGAACATTTTTCGCAACTGTCATATGAGGGAAGAGCGCATAATCTTGAAAGACCATTCCCACTCCCCTTTTTTCAGGTTCTGTAAATTGATGGTCATTAATGATTGTCTTTCCATTGATTGAAATGACCCCTTTATTAGGGGTTTCTAGTCCTGCTAGTAATCGTAAAATTGTACTTTTCCCACTTCCACTTTCACCAAGAATACAAACAATTTCGCCTTGTTCCATCTCTAATGAAAAGTCTTTAATCGTCGGTTCACTTGAATTTTTGTATTGATACTTTAGATTTTCAATTTGTACAAACATTAGCTACTCTCCCTATCTAAGACTTTATGAAAGAAGTAAATACAAATACCACTAATTAAAATGATAATAATGGATGCCAAAGCGGCTTCATGTACTCGTTCATCATTAGCATATTTAAAAGCTTGGGTAGCTAATGTTGAAAAATTAAATGGCTGCAAGAACATTGTTAATGGCAATTCTTTTAAAATATCGACAAAAACAAGAATGAATCCACTAAAGATAGCTCCTTTAAGCATCGGAATGTCTACCTTAAAAAACGTTTTAACGGTTGAAAAGCCGAGTGTCCTAGATGCTTCGGTAAAACTATTTCCCACTTTTTCAAAACCAGATTCAATCGAATTGTAACCAATTGCCAAAAAACGAATAATATAAGCTGCCACTAACATTACTAGACTCGTCCGTAAAACAAAGACTGGATCGAGATTAAAGAACTGGGAAGCAGATGCTATATAACTATCTATTATCATAAAGATGCTAATTACCGCGATTGCAATAGCCGCACCTGGTATGGAGTACCCAAGCGTCGTAACTTTTGAAAATGCTTTTGTAAATCGCCCTTGATGTAACCGAGTATAATTGGCAATGATTAATGAGATCAGCACAATGAGTATTGATGCAACACTTGCAACCAAAACAGAATTGTATATTAAAGTTAAAAACTGCTCACTAATGATTTTTTCATACGTCATAAAAGCCCACTGAGATAATTGAAAAAAAGGAACAATAAAGGCTATTGTAAAAATGCCAAAACAATAAGAAAACACGAACCATTTCTTTATGCCGTTTAATTGCTTAGGCTCAATTGGTCGAACCTTTGAGTTTGAGTAGCTATATTGCTTTCTGCCCCGGATGACCTTTTCGATTACTAAAATAAAGATAACAAGAAACATTAACGTTCCAGCAAGCTTTAAGGCTGAATCAAGATCCTTCATTCCATACCACGTTCGAAAAATTGCGGTACTAAATGTTTGAATTCCGAAATAACTAACAACTCCATAATCATTTAAAACCTCTAACACAACCAACGTTACACTACCAACAATTGCAGCCCTTGAAATAGGAATGATAACTCGGAAGAATGTTTCGAAAGAGTTATCCCCCAACAGCTTTGCATTCTCAACGATAGATGACGATTGGTTTTGCAAAAAGCTTTTCGTAATCGTATAGACATACGGGAATAGAAAGAGTGTGAAAATAAAGATAGCACCTTGTAATGTCATAATATTAAAGTAGCTTTGATTTACCGAAATGTCATACGTGTTCCGTAACTTCGTTTGGATCACACCTGTATAATTTAATAATCCATGATAAGCATAAGCCCCAATATATGGCGGGATCGCTAGCGGCAAAATCAAACCCCATTTTAAAAAGTTACGTAATGGAAATTTGTACATCGTAATAAACCAAGCTAAGCTAACGCCAATAATCGTCGTCGCAATTCCCGTGAACGTAACGATTACTAAAGTATTATAAATATAATTCCTAAGCAAATAATCTTTTATATGCTGCCAATTTTCATTGGGTTCAGTAAAAAGTTGAAAGCCGATTAAAAAATTAGGAATTAATATAATAGAAACAAAGAGTAAGCTTAGTATCGCCCATATATTTAGTTGTTTTTTCGTCTGCTGGATTAGTCTCAATGTCGACACACCTTATTCTCGTTTCCTACATTATAACGAAAATCATTCTCAAAAGGAAGAACTATTACACATGAAAAGAATTGCCAGTTTCTCTTTTTATAGTAAATGTACCGTATCGTTGTGATACGGTACATTTATATTTTAGAAACTCTACTTCCACCCAGCTTGATCAAATAATCGAATGGCTTGTTGTTGATTTTCACCTAAAACAGACAAATTAATATCTTGTTCTTTAAACTCACCCCAAGATTTAAGAAGTTCATTTGGCTCAACATTTGGATTTACAGGATATTCATTGTTTGCCGCTGAAAAACTTTCCTGTGATTCTTCACTAGTTAAAAACTCCATTAATTTAATAGCACTCTCTTTGTTTTGAGCATGTTTTGTTAAAGCAATACCACTAATGTTAATATGCGTACCAGTCGTTTCTTGATTTGGGAAAAAGACTCCCACAGACTCAGCTACTTTTACTTCCTCTGCATCTTCTGAATGTAGCATAGTACCAATATAGTACGTGTTCATAATTGCAACATCACCTTCACCAGCAACAATTGCTTTTGCTTGGTCACGGTCATTTCCTTGAGGAGCTCTTGCCATATTGTTTACAATACCTTCAGTCCATGATAACGCTTCTTCTTCGCCATTGATCTCAATTAAAGATGCAAGCAAAGAAACATTGTACATATTATTTGACTCACGAACAGTAACTCGCCCTTCCCACTCTGGCTCTGTTAAAGCTTCATAAGTAGAAAGTTCAGCTGGGTCCACACGGTCTTTTGCATAAACGATTACACGTGCACGTTTTGTTAAACCAAACCACTCGTTATCAACATCACGTAATTTTTCAGGAATATTTGAAGCAAGTACTTCACTTTCTACCGGTTGGAGTAAATCACTCTCACTTGCAACATGTAAGTTACCAGCATCTGCTGTAATAAATAAGTCTGCCTCCGTACTTTCCCCTTCAATGTTCAAACGTTCAATTAACTCATCGCCTTTTCCTTCTACAACATTTACTTTAATACCCGTTTGCTCTTCAAATAATTTATAAAGTTCTTGATCCGATTCATAGTGTCTGCTTGTATAAAGGTTTACTTCTCCGCCAGCTTCATCACCTGCAGCTTCTTCATTTGCTACTTCATTTTCATCTTGCTCTGTTTCAACTTCTTCTGTCTCTGGTGCTGATTCATCATTTGCGCCACATGCTGTGACAACAGCAAGTGCTAATGACATTAATGCAAATAACATGATTTTTAAAGCTTTACTCATTGTATGTACCCTCCAAATATTTTTCTAATAATGACGGTAATGAAAATCATTATCATCATTACTCCCGTTTAAAATTCTACTGTAAGTGATAATCATTGTCAATATAATTTTATTCATTTATTCATATTTTTAGAAAATTATTGCATCCAATACAAGGTGAAAACTCCAGTGTAATGTACGTATAAGAGCGTGAAACATAAAAAACACCACCTGAATTTCACAATGAAATTAGTGGTGTTTATTATATTTCAGTCCTATTTCACTCATATATTATCGCTATTAGGGCTTTCCTCATCCTTTAATCTTTCTTCTCTCAATTCTTGACGTTATTATAATTGGTGTGTTTTGTCTTGTTTTATTTTGATAATGACTAATTATGAGGTATACACAAAGCGCCAATGTAACCCCTGTTACTCCACCAGAAAAATCCAAAATCACATCTTGAAATAAAGGCGTTCGGTTTGGCGTAAACGCTTGATGAATCTCATCGGAAATCGCATAAAACAGAACAAACAATAATGCAAAACCATACGCAACTCGTTTCCTAACGCCACTTGTCCATAGTGCACGATACATAAGAAAGCCAAGGACAAAGAAAAAACTAAAATGCGCCGCTTTTCGAATCAAAAATTCGATAAAACGATCCGCCCCTAGTCGCTGGACACTAATTTCGTTGCCTGCATACATAAATTGAATTCCTTTTAGCCAATCCTGCGCTCTTCCAACAGCAACCCGATTCTTGATCATCAACAACATCTCTTCAATACGGAAGGCAAACAGAATTCCGACCACAACTAATACAATACTTATAACAGCCAATAGAGAAAAAATCGATAACGCTCTTAGTACTTTTTTATACCCATTTCTTCTGGCCGCTTTTACTAAAAATCCAATTGTAATCGTAAGAGCAATGACACACAGACCTCCAACCAACACAACTAGTAGTTTCCACTTTTCGACAATAACTTGAAGTGTTCGTTTAAATCCATTTTCTTCAACATATAATTGATGCTCTACATGTTCCATTTTTATTTGATTGTACATTTCTTTCATTCTTTCAAGATCCGTTACCTGACCAATATAGGGTCTAAGGTCTTGCTGCTCATAAGATTGCGAAGAAAGAGTAAAGATCATAGCTGCAACAAACAATACGGGTAACCAGTAGAAAACGACTAATTTGGTCCACTTATTCATTCTTAATTCCCCACTTTGCTATTTGATCAAAACGTAAGAGAGCTCTAAAAGAGAATTAAGATCATTCTTAATCTGCTAGTTCTATATTATAACATAGCAATCTACTAGTCCGATTCTTGTTGTTACTTAATTTGACAAGTTAGAATGGACAAGTCTCATTACATCCTTACTCAAAAAAAAACTGATCTAACCTTGAAGACAGCACGATTTTCTTATTAAACAAACGTTTATTTAATCTATTTTTTTTATTAACTGATTGAAAATCACCTCGTATAAACCAAAACAAAGAGGATAACTCAATTTTTTCATTGAGCCATCCTTTAATTTAAATCTACTTAATCGTTACGCTATTCCAATTCCTCAACTACTTCCATCGCTTCAATGACCTTTTGGCGACAGCCTCTTCTCTAGTTAAGTTTATAGGCTTTATATGATTACTCATTCCTTTAATGACCATTTCACTTTCCAGTTGCCCTTCCAACATTACCTTAATAACTTTCTCTGAAAGTCCAATCTATTCTTTGCATTCCCTTTGACGATAATATCTACCCCACTATCGATCATTGGATCAACTTGTACACCTTCTATCACTTTCTTAGCTGCTTCCACGCTTATATATCCCATATCATAAGGATTCTGTGCTACTGTTCCAGGTAGTGTACCTTCTTCAATCAATTCAATCATATCATTGATCCCATCCGCACCTATTACCGGAATGGCTATTCCCTCTTCTTGAAGTACCTCTACTGCATCGATTGCCAAGCCATCATTTGTAGCAATAATCCCTTTCAAGTTAGGATAATCCTTTAGTATTGCTTTCACTGCTTCCTGAACTTGAACTGGTTCAAAGGATACTTCTACCCCTTCTGATACAACATTGATTCTGATTGCTTCTAAACTTTTTTTCGCCCCTTGTATTCGTTCATTTGCGACAGGACTGATTGAATCGAATCCGATAATCGCTACCTCATTGCCTGGCTGTAGCTGTGAGCCTAATAATGCTCCTGCTCTCTCACCTAATGCAACATTATCTGTACCGACATAAGATATTTTGTTTTCCAAAAGAGCATCTGTATCTAAAAGCAATACAGGAACATTCCATTCGGCTACAACTTCCTCTAAGTAGGGAATCATAGCTTCTGGGTAAATAGGAGAGATAATTAAAACGTCAGGATTTTCTTTCATGACATCCCCTAACACTTCAACTTGCGCTTCATGTAGGCTATCAGTAGGTGCGACGACTTGCCCTTCTAGCCCAAAATCTTTTAAGCCTTTTTCAGCCCCAGCCTTTATCATTTTCCAATACGCAGATTTTGAATCCTTTATCAAAACGATAACTTTAGGTTTTTCATCTATAAATGGTTTCGCGATAAGAGTTACTACAAAAATAGTACATAAAAAGACAATAAGACCAACTAGCAACCTTTTTTTCATATAAATAAATCAGTCCCCCTAGCCTTACATCTTTGGATCATTCATCCAATAAGCAGACGGAGAAGGATGGTACTGCAACCGCCACATATGCTGACTAAGTTTTTCTTTTTCTTGTGCAACAAATTTGTTGGCTGTCTCAAGTTTCTTTTCCATCTTATCCCCCTTACTCTGCTTTCAGTCTCCACATCACACTTGTAAAATCACCTTGAACTTTTGGAATATTGACCCCGACATTCATCAGCTCATCACCGTAATAGGACGCACCTAATTCAGCAATGGTATATTTTTTATCCGGGTCAAGTCCTTGCAATTTCGTTGATAAGAAAGGAGAATTTCCTTCGTCTAACACTTTGAAATGTGCAAAAACAGCTTCTGTTTTATCTTCAGATACAAACATCCATGCCGTTTCATTTCCTTTAAAAGGGCTAAGCAGTCGGTAAAATTCACCAAATTGAATGAGTGGTCGAATCTCTTTGTAATAGTTCACTTGATCAATTACATCATGCTGCTCTTGTTCTGTCATTTTAGTTAAATCAAGTTCATAGCCTAGATTTCCAGACATCGCGACATGGCCACGCATTTCAAGTGAGGTAATCCGCTTCACCTGATGATTCGGTACATCTGAGACATGCGCTCCCATTGAACTAATTGGATACACAAGACTTGTGCCATATTGAATTTTCAGGCGCGAAATTGCATCGGTATTGTCACTCGTCCAAGTTTGCGGCATGTAATAAAGCATGCCTGGATCAAAGCGACCGCCTCCACCAGAGCAACTTTCAAACAAGATGTGTGGAAACTTCGATGTGATTTCATCCATTACGCGGTAAACACCGAGAACAAATCTGTGAGCTACCTCTCTTTGACGTTCAGCCGGCAGTGTCGCAGAGCCTGCCTCTGTCATATGACGGTTCATATCCCATTTTACGTAAGTGATCGGTGCACTAGAAAGTATCGCGGATATTCGGTTGATAATTTCATCGCACACTTCTTTTCTTGAAAAATCCAAAATTAATTGATTACGTCCAGTTGATTTTTTACGATCTGGTACATGAATGCACCAATCTGGATGCTCTCTAAACAACTCACTGTTTTCCGAAACCATCTCCGGCTCAAACCAAAGTCCAAATTGCATATCCATATCGCGAACCTTGTCCACTAATGATTCAAGTCCATTTGGAAGCTTATTTTTATCAACAAACCAATCTCCTAAAGAGGTGTTATCATCATCTCGTTTCCCAAACCAACCATCATCTAATACAAATAGTTCAATGCCAAGGTCTTTCCCTTTTCTCGCAATATCCGTAATCTTGTCTTCGTTAAAATCAAAGTAGGTCGCTTCCCAGTTATTAATTAAGATTGGACGAGTTTGATCACGAAACTCTCCACGGCATAAACGAGTACGGTACAATTTATGGAATGTTCTAGACATATCCCCTAGTCCAGTAGATGAATAAACCATAACTACTTCTGGTGTTTGGAATGATTCCCCCGGCTCGAGCAACCAAGTAAAATCGAATGAATTCACTCCCATTGTTAGGCGTGTGCAATCAAACTGGTCAACTTCAACAGATGCTTGAAAATTCCCGCTGTAAACAAGATTGATTCCATACGCATCTCCGTGATTTTCCCTTGTATCTTCTCTTACTAAAGCAAAAAATGGATTTTGCTGATGACTGCTCGTACCACGCCTGCTTTCGATCGATTGAACTCCATAGCGCAAACCAGTACGATTAACAAAACGTTCTCTTTCATGAGCACCGTAAAGGGTAATCATTTCATATTGGTGATCCCTGAAATCAACATTCATACTAGCAGCCTTTAGAATTTTCAGATTTGAATCACCTTCATTGATAAGGTGAGCTGAACGGGTAATGACATCGAGGTCAGCATAAGCTGTGTAAAGCAGCTTTACTTTTAACCCAATCACGTCGTCAACAAGGAGTAACTCCAATGTCTCAGCTTCTTCTTCTGATTCCACATACGCAGCAGGAAGGCCGAAGAGTACTGGCTTTCCTTTAACAATCGTATGTGATTCATAACGTAAATCAGTGATTGTACTCCCATTCTCTAATTGAACTTGATAAGCAGGTGTTCTGAAATCAGTGTTCCCATAAGCTGGATATTCCTGGGGCAATGTATCCAGCGAAAACGTTCGATCATTAGAAACAGGATTCGGTGAAAACCCTCGATCTCGGTACTGAATTTGATTTGACTGGTTATATTCATTAATTTTCTTTCCCCAATAAAGATGTGCTAAGTAGCCATCGTTAATAATTTGCATCACATAACTGGTATCTTTTGCTGTTACATGAAACGTTTTTGTCTCTTTGTTGTACGTAATAGCCATAGTTCTCTCCTTTCGAGCTCTTCCTTTTATTTAATCGCTCCTTTTGTCACTCCACTAATAATCCATTTCTGTGCAAATAAATACACAATTAACATCGGTAATAATGCAAGTAAGTAAGACGCAAAGGCTAAGTTATAATTCACGCTAAATTGCGATTGGAAAATGTACTGGACAAGCGGCAAGGTTGCATCGTTACGGTCTGATAAAATAACGAGCGGAAGCATAAAGTCATTCCATGCCCATAATGCCGTTAAAATTCCAACGGTTGCGTTCATTGGAGCTAAAAGTGGGAAGACGACTCTCCAAAAGACGCCCCATCTACTACATCCATCAATAATCGCTGCTTCTTCTAATTCTTTTGGAATCGTCTTAATGTACCCGACATACAAGAAGATATTAAACGCTAGGCCATACACGACGTACAAAATGATGAGACCTGTCGGATTGTTTAAACCAATTGCACTCATTTGCTTTACAATTGGCAACATGATAATCGGAAACGGGACAAACATCGCACTGACAAAATAATAAAATAATACTTTATACAATTTCTTATGCATGTTTCTTGCAATCGCATAAGCGACCAATGAATTCGTTAAAACCGTTAAAACAACGGTGAAGAACGTAATATAGAAACTATTTGAAAACGCATTGAAGAAATTGGTCATTTCAATGGCTGTTGTAAAGTTCTCAATACTCCACGAAGAAGGTAGCGATAAAATACTTTGAGCCGTTTCTTGAGGCGTTTTAAATGCATTCACCACGGTTAAATAAAGCGGAAATAAAATGACGATAGAACCAACGATAAGTAACGTGGTGACGGTCCAGTTTATTTTTTTCGTATTCATTACATCTGCACCTCCCGCTTCTGTAAGAAACGAATTTGAATAATCGAGATCGTTACGATGATGATAAAGTAAATCACCGCATTAGCCGATTGATAAGCAAATTCCCCGCCTTGGAAACCACCACGGTAGATTAATAAGGAAATAGACTCTGTTGATCGACCTGGTCCACCGCCTGTTAACGCCATAATGTGGTCAAAGACCATTAA
>NZ_JAXBLX010000026.1:0-62684 GCF_037027555.1 Halalkalibacter kiskunsagensis
AATCAACTTTAAAAAACGTCATAACCAAAATTGGGTTCTTCTATGGTTCGCTAAGTAAGCTTTATGAAATTGATTCAGTATAGATAATTTACTATTTTGATTAAAATATTGTCGTAAAGGCTACTGAAAAATCGACTTTTTCAGTAGCCTCTTATGGGAACCCTCATTACTTATTCATGGTGATAGACAATTTTGATTTTCGCTGCCGCTTCTCCAGCAAGCTCTAATGCCGATTCGGATGTACTTGCTGTACTAAGAGTAACCGCCATTCTGCGTCCTACCTTTGTTTCCGGCTTGCCGAAAACGCGAACTTGAGTGTTAGTAACTGCTAATGCCTCCTCTAAACCAGCTACTAGATAGTTCGCACTTTCTTCCCAAGCTTTTATAGCATGGCTTGCCCCCGGGCTATGAAGCTCGATCGTTGGAATCGGGAAACCAAGTATCGCTCGAACGTGTAAAGCAAATTCTGATAAATTCTGTGTTGCCAAAGTAACTAGTCCTGTATCATGTGGTCTAGGCGATACTTCACTAAAATACACCTTGTCTTTTGTTAAAAATAATTCAACACCAAACAATCCGTAACCACCAAGTTCATCTGTGATATTTTTCGCAATTTCTTGCGCCTGAGCAATTTTTTCTTCGCTCATTTGATGAGGTTGCCACGACTGTATGTAGTCCCCATCTTTTTGAACATGGCCGATCGGCGGGCAGTACGATGTCCCTGATACTGAACGGACAGTTAATAACGTAATTTCCGACTCGAATTGTACGAACTCTTCGACAATCACTCTTGTGCTCTTTCCACGTCCTCCTTCAAGGGCAATGTTCCACGATGACTCAATATCCATTTCAGACCGACATAAACTTTGACCTTTTCCTGAAGAACTCATAAGTGGTTTAATAACACAAGGGGTTCCTATTTTTCTAACCGCTTCTTGTAATTCTTCATAAGAGTTCGCAAATTCATAGCCCGCTGTCGGCAGTCCGAGCTTTTCACTTGCGAGTCTTCTAATTCCTTCCCGGTCCATCGTCAGTTTGGTTGCTAATGCGGTCGGAACAACAACATGCCCTTCTCCCTCTAATTCTAGAAGAACCTGCGTTTGTATAGCTTCTACTTCAGGTACGATCAAGTCAGGATTTTCCTGTTTAATAATAGAACGTAACTGCTCTCTATCTAACATATCAACGACATGTGAACGATGCGCTACTTGCATTGCCGGTGCGCCCGCGTAGCGGTCAACAGCTATTGTTTCGATTCCTAATCGTTGCGCCTCTATGATAACTTCCTTCCCTAATTCTCCTGATCCAAGTAACATCATTTTCTTAGCTCGTTTTGATAACGGTACCCCATACATAGTTAACGCCTCTTTCGTAATATATTAGCTTTCTCTATCATAATAACGCTCATCTAGCAAACTAAACAAGAGAAAATCGCTGATTAAACGAACGTTAAATAAAAAAAAATTCAAAACATTCGCCTTTCTCACAAACATAAAATAAAGAACCTATAACTCGAATTATGTCTGTAAAGGTAATACATTTGTCGAATATTTGTTCGTAGTTATCCACTTTATCCACAAAATGACTGTGTATAACTCTCTGAAAAAGAGTAATAGACAAAATCCCTGAAATGTTTGTTTTTGTATAGGCTATTTCATCAATTCACAAAAGAAAGGCATTTGCCTATTCGAATACAAACTAATACCCATAGGCTATAGTATCGTAGTTCCACAAAGAAAAGAGGGATCTTTTGATGAATAGAATTGACTGGTTCGGAGTATGTATAGGTTTATTCACCGGCAAAAATTTTAGACCTAGGCTCAGTAGTGAAAACGTTACATGTGCGGATTCCAATGATTTGGGTACTACAGTCAGTGGCTATAGTCATACAGCTGGCGGCTTAGGAGGAATTGGTCATCCCGGGATGGGGATCGATGGAAATGACTACCAAGGAATAGGTCCCAATCTTTTTTAAGAATGGCCGTAGTCCTTTCAATTGAATTAAAAGAATACTTTCTACAAGGAATAGGTTAAAACTTCAACTGGTGACTCAAGAAGGTCTGCCCCTGGTAAGTTAGCACTATATAAAAGTTGAGCATTTGCACAACATTAAATATAGTACGCAAGGGTTTTAGATTCTTTGGTTTTGAGTCACCCTCTTCATACTTACTTCCACTATTCTGTTGGGTAAACCATTTTTTCAGGTTGAACCATTTTGTTAAATTGGTCTTCTGTTAATAATCCAGTTTTTAACGCAGCTTCCTTTAATGTCAGGCCTTCTTTATGAGCAAGCTTGGCAATCGAAGCTGCGTTTTCATAGCCAATGTGTGGATTCAAGGCCGTTACAAGCATCAGTGATTGGTAAAGTTTTTGCTTAATCACGTTACGATCCGGTTCAATCCCAACTGCACAATGTTCATTAAAGGAGTTCATTGAGTCAGTAAGTAGACGGACCGACTGTAGAAAGTTGTAAACAATAACCGGTTTGAATACATTTAATTCAAAATTCCCCTGACTTGCCGCAAACCCAATTGTGACATCATTGCCCATCACTTGGCAAACAACCATCGTTAATGCTTCACTTTGAGTTGGATTTACCTTCCCGGGCATGATCGAGCTCCCTGGCTCATTAGCAGGTATTGTAATCTCTCCGATTCCAGAACGTGGCCCACTAGCAAGCCACCTTACATCATTAGCTATTTTCATTAAGTCTGCCGCCAACGCTTTTAAGGCTCCATGTGTGAAAACTAGCTCATCGTGACTTGTTAAAGCATGGAATTTGTTCTGGGCTGTTTTAAACGTTTTATTCGTAATAATACTAATTTCCTTAGCTACGAGTTCTCCGAATTTAGGATGAGCATTAATGCCCGTTCCTACAGCTGTACCACCAATCGCTAGCTCTCTAAGTGACTCTATGCTTTCTTTAATCATGATTTCACTTTTTTCCAACATGCGATACCAGCCACTAATTTCTTGACCTAACGTTAATGGTGTTGCATCTTGCAAGTGCGTTCTGCCAATTTTCACAACGTCATCAAACTGATCTGATTTTGTTTTGAACGTATTTTTTAGCTTAGCTAATGCTGGTAGGAGCTCATCTTCGACCTTTATTAAACTTGCCATATGCATTGCTGTTGGAAATGTATCGTTCGAACTTTGAGATTTGTTGACATCATCATTTGGATGAATATAGTCTTCAGTCTTCGCTAATAATTGATTGGCCCGATTGGCAATCACTTCATTCACATTCATATTGGATTGTGTACCACTTCCAGTTTGCCACACTTTTAATGGGAAATGTTCTTCAAGCTTTCCTTCGATTATCTCTTCCGCTGCTTTCACAATCGCCTTTGTTCTTTCTTCACTTAATTTTCCTAACCGTTGATTCACGATTGCCGCACTCTTTTTTAATATCGCAAAAGCTTGAACCACTTCTGTTGGCATGAATTCGTTTCCAATATTAAAGTTCTCACTACTTCTTTGCGTTTGCGCCCCCCATCTTTTCGATGCCAACACTTTTATTTCTCCTAGCGTATCTTTTTCGATTCGATAGTCCATATTAATCCTCCTACTGAGTAACATGCGTCTTCTATATCATCATCAATATTCCCGATTTTATGAAATTGAATCAATAATCCACCTGTTTTTCCATAGTAATGATCTTCACCTTAATTAATAAAACGGTTATTTTGCATGTTCAACAAGAAAATGTAAATAAGTCCGTCATAATGAAGGATATGCAAAACTTCACACGGGAAGTAGAATGAGAAAGAAAGTTTACAGAAGCATTCAAGGAGAGAAATATGAAAAAGTGGATTTTGCTAGTAATGATCGTTTTCACCACCATAGTATTGATCATTGAAACAAAGATGAATATAGATCGACAAAATGAACCTAATCACTTAACGTTTGCCGCTAACTCGATTCCTAATTGTTATATATCGCTCTATAAGCAAGCAGCAGAAAAATATGAAATCTCATGGAAGCTATTAGCTGCAGTCCATCGTGTTGAGACGATCTTCTCAACTATGGATCCAATGATTAGCCCCGTTGGAGCCGTCGGTCACTTTCAATTTATGCCAAGAACTTGGGTAGGTTGGAAGTATCCGGGAAGTGATTTAGGAGAAATTCAAGACGAGACAGACATTACTGATGTTGATATCATTGCTGAATTTGGCGGATATGGAATAGACGCATCAGGCACTGGCAAAGCCGATCCATTTAATATTACCGACGCGGTGCATGCAGCAGCAAAATACCTAGCAGATCACGGAGCATCTAATAATAATACTAACGCAGCATTATTTGCTTATAATCACAGTCAAATATATGTAGATGAAGTATTGTACTTTTATAACCTTTATAAAGAAAACTTTGAAGCGAAGGACATGTCAATTAACTGTTTTGAATAAAACTCCCTCCAAATAAATGGTTACTGTAAATACCCATTTATTTGGATTCATATACTAGAATCGTATAAAATATCAATATAACAGTTTACAATTATCCCCATTAGGAGGTATAGTATTGATAAAGATACACTATTTTCCATACTTTTTTTGTAAGCGAGGGTATAACAATGTCACAAACACAAGCTTTGGAACTACTTGTTACACGTTTTGAGAAAAAACTAAAACGTGTATTACGTCAAGAAGAAATTAATCTGCTAAAAGAAACTGTTGATAAATCATTTAAGAAATTTAAAGTAACGAAGACATAGGTGAGTCCTTGCCGTCGTCCCCCTCCCCTCTTCTTTCCTCTTCCAAGTACATAGCTTGAATCCACTAAACGTTTTTTAAAGTTTTATCCCCAATTCAAATTAACCACTTTTCCAAAAGTGCAATACCATTATTTGTTTTGTATTGCAGTCAAAATTTTTATTCATAATAATATCTATCTAATGATATGAAGTTATTATGGAGGTACATATGGATAATAAAACAAACATCCGCTTAACTGCCGCTGAACTATCAAGTCTTTGGTCACAGTATGTTAATGATACCGCATCTGTTTGTGTATTAGAGCATTCCCTAACAAAAGTGGAAGACGAAGAAGTAAGACCTGTTATAGAATACGCTTTAAATTGTTCGCTAAGACATATTGAAGAATTACATACACTTTTTACAAAAGACGATGTTCCTATTCCCGTTGGATTCTCTAAAAAAGATGTTAAGCTCGATGCCCCTAAATTACTTTCAGACACATTCACTCTTATGTACTTAAGACAAATGTCTATATTAGCCATGACCACAAGTAGTCTTGCTATTGGTGTCGTTACTCGTTCTGACGTCGTTTCTTTTCATCAATCTGTTCTACAAGAATCCGTGACACTACAAGATTTATCGAGAGAAGTCATGCTTAAACAAGGAACCTATATAAGACCGCCATTTATTTCGACACCAGACCATGTTGACTTCGTTCAAAAACATAGTTTCTTAGCTGGATTCATTGGTGAAAGAAGACCGTTAACAGCTATTGAAATTACTCATCTATTCATTAATGTCCAAACAAATGCAATTGGCAAAACACTAATGATGGCCTTTTCCCAATGTGCGAATAATGAAGAAATTACTCAATACTTTTTAAAAGGGAAAAAAATTTCTCAAAAACATATAGACTTGTTCAGTAGTGTCCTTAAAAAGGAAGATCTTCCTGCCCCAATGAGTTGGGATACTGCCGTTACCGATTCAACCTACTCCCCGTTCTCTGATAAATTAATGATGTTTCATACAACCGCAATGATTGCTGCTGGGATCGGAAACTATGGTACAGCAATGGCAGCAAGCCCAAGAAGAGATATCGCCTTTAAATAGGCTTCGTTAATTCCTGAAATCTCATTGTACGCTGAAGAAGGAGCAAATATTATGATTAACCACGGATGGCTAGAGGAACCGCCACAAACGGACAATCGGGAACGACTGGCAAAAGGTTAATTCATCGATACAGACCTATAGCAAGAATGGCATGTTTTTCTTAACATTCTTTATCATAAATTTGCACATTCTAAAAATATAGGAGGGATTATTATGGAGACGATTAAGAAAATACTTCTATTCCTTTTATCTAAAATTGGTTCTGCTAATTTAACAAGATGGACTTCTCAATTCCAGTTACATTTGGCTCAAAAGATTGCCTTTTCGCTTTGAAATAGGAAAAAGGTGACTCACCTTTTACAGCGGAGTCACCTTTTTCTTGTTTACCTTTCGTACTGTCTAGTCTCTTTACATCTCTTTAACTTGCTCAACTCGAATTTGTTGACGTTCTTGGTAAAAGGTTACTATTTTTTTGAACCAAAGATTTGAAAGTTGAACAACTCTCCCTAAAGAAGCAGCTATCACAACGGTCCCGAGTCCTACTGGCCCACCTAGTAAAAAACCAATAACAGCCCCGCTACTTTCAATTGACATCCTTGAAATATTTAAACTCCAACCAAATCGGTTGTGCAAAGCTATCATTAACCCGTCTAGTGGTGTCCTTGGCAATCTTGATTCTATGTAAATACCAATGCCAATCCCTACACATAGAATCCCTAAAAACAATGTCAACCAAGACATTCCCCACCAAAATGCTGCAAAATCGATATTTCGTAACACAACATAAATCCATAAATCTAAAAAGATGCTGCGAATAATGATCGCTACAACAGCTTCAAATTGAATCCTCTTTCTCTCAATTGCCCACGTCACAAAAACGACAAGGCCTTGTGCGATGATAGACCATAATCCAATCGTTAACCCTAAGTGCATATTTAACCCTACAGCAACCGTATCCCAAGGTCCTGCACCTACTCCTGAAGAAATAATTAATGCTATTCCAAAAGAGGTGATCATTAAACCAATTACATATATTGCTATTCTTTTCCCCACTCACTACACCTTCATTTCTTTCTCTACTAATGTAAATAGTATAGCAGAAGTAACAAAGGATCGTATCAACAATCGGGAATTCCCTATTTTTTCTAATTCGACAATCGTGACTGTCTCCTACTAGATAGCTAGTTTCTAGGCATTTCTTTTAACTTCAAAGAATTATATTAACTTTTCTATAATAAGAGACATTCTTCACTTGGCATTTCTACGTATTGGAAACACTTTTTTCTTTTTCATCTAATGCTTTTTTCCCTGCTTCCAATGTCTCTATTATTCGGTCTACATCGTAAACGCTGCCTTTCCATGTTCCTCCACTGACTGACTGCAAGGCAGCCCAAAGGCGTGTATCATCTGGCAAGTCTGGATCCGGTTTTAAATCAGGATGAGGAGTCCGATCGGCTAGTATTCTTGCTCCTTCCTCTGGATTGAATCTTGTCTGGCCTTCACCTACAAAGTTCATACTCCCTGTTAACGTTTTTCGATCAACAATGAGTTCAACGACATCATCATCACGTAGTTTGCCAATTGGCCCTCCAGCAAGAGCTTCAGGTCCGATATGTCCAAAACATGCCCCTGTCGATACACCAGAAAAACGGGCATCAGTAATTAAAGATATGTGCTTTCCATATGACAAATGCTTAAGCGCTGACGTGAGTTGATACGTTTCCTCCATACCAGTGCCTGAAGGGCCACGACCTATGACAGCCATAATATCTCCTTTTTCAATCATACCTGATTTAATGGCATAAATAGCGTCCTTCTCTGTTGTAAACACCTTGACGCTTCCAGTATGGCGAAACACGCCATCTTCACCAACTACAGATGGATCAATCGAGGTTGATTTAATGACTGACCCCTCTGGAGCAAGGTTTCCAGTTGGGAACGTAACAGTAGAAGTAAGTCCGCGGCTTTGCGCCTTTTTAGGACTCATAATAACATCATCTGGCGAAACACCATCTTCCTCCTGTAGTCTTTTTTGAACAGCTGCTCTTCGTTCAGATGTTTCCCACCAGTCTAATACATCACTTAGTTTTTCACCTGTCACCGTTAATACATTTTCTTTCAAGACACCAAGTTTACGAAGATGTAACATCGCTTCAGGAACTCCGCCAGCTAAAAAGGCACGAACCGTAGTATGATACTCAGGTCCATTAGGGAGAACGCTTACAATCCTAGGTACTTCTTTGTTAATCATGCTCCAATCATCCACAGTAGGAATTCTGCATTTTGCCGCATGCGCGATCGCCGGAATATGTAGGAGCAAATTGGTTGATCCACCAAATGCCGCATGAAGGACCATTGCATTATGGATGGCATCATCTGTAACAATATCTTTTGTTCGAATCTGATTCTTTTCCATATTCATGATAGCACGTGCAGATTGGCTTCCCATTTCCGCCCATATTTTTTGACCAGAAGGAGCAAGTGCCGTGTGAGGCAAGGACATTCCTAACGCTTCAGCTACAACCTGAGCTGTTGCTGCTGTTCCGAGAAACTGACAGCCACCTCCTGGAGTTGCACACGTTCGACAACCTAACTCAGCTGCTTCCTCGAGTGTAATCTCTTGGTTTGCATACCGCGCCCCAATTGTTTGGATTTTCCCTGCATCCTCTCCATTTTTAGGGGGTAACGTTACACCACCAGGTACGATAATAGTCGGCAAATCATGCATAGCTGCAAGTGCTATCGTAGTTGCTGGCAATCCTTTATCACATGTTGCAACCCCAATGACACCTTTTCTAGTTGGAAGAGAACGAATCAGTCGTCTATACACGATAGCAGCATCATTTCGATAAGGAAACGAATCAAACATTCCCGTCGTACCTTGCGATCTCCCGTCGCATGGATCACTTACAAAACCAGCAAACGGCACACCGCCTCTTTCTTTAATTTCCAAAGCTGCAGATTTCATGAGCAAACCAACTTCCCAGTGGCCTGTATGATACCCTAAAGCAATCGGTTCCCCATTTTCTCCTCTAATTCCACCTTGAGTACTTAAGATTAAAAATTGTTTTCCATTTAATTCCGATGGTTTCCAGCCCATCCCGACATTTTGCGACAGTCCAAACAGGTCACCACTCGGTGAATTTAACAACATTTCAGACGTTAGTGGCAATGATCCTGATGGTCCTTCGGCACTTGTTTGTATCGTATATAGGTCAGCATCCTTTTGTCCGTATATATAATCGAATGAATGATTCATAAAATCCCCTCCTAATTTGTTTTACATTATAAAACTAAGTTCTGTTATGTGAACATAATAGAGTAATCTATTATTTTTAGTTTCACTTGAACTTTATCAGAAAGTTCGAAATTACACAATACTTCTTTGACCTCCTAAAGATGAAAACGAACAGTCAATTACATTATCAAGGAATGAAGTCTATGTGATAAAGCATTTATAAAAAAAGGTTAGCATTCAAAGGAATAGGGAATAAAACTAGCAATAGTAGAGAGAGTTTACTGTAAAAAGTATATGAGGAGTAACCAAATGCTAGAATTTACCCTAGATATATTACGTGAAATAGGTTGGATTGGACTGATTTTAGGTGTTGCAGTAGAAGCGTTATCGGTCCCATTTCCTGCAGCTTTATTTGTCTTGGTTTATGGATATTTACTAAATCCTAGTTGGATTGAAATTCTATATTTTTCCGTTTTTACTTCGTTAGTATACGTAGCAGCTAGCTTTATCCCTTATTATGTAAGTATCCGTTATGAGAATTTTATTCGGAAAAGGTTACCACTGAAAAAGCTTCATTTTGCTCAAAGGTATATAGATCGGTATGGAGAGTGGATGATTGCTATAGGACGTTTTATAGGGATGGGTTATATCTCGTATATTGCTGGTTTAGGCAACATGAAAAGTTGGAAATTCGCTGGGCTAACTTTTATTGGATTTTATTCATTGTCGGTTCTAATGTTCTATTTAGGGACTTTGGGCAACCTAGAAGTATTAGTTGAAAAGGTTCAACAGATACAATGGCTAATCTTTTTAATCATTGCAGTATGTATTCTTGGATATATCGCTTTTCGATTTTATCGGAGAAAGTAACATAACTAATCCAACCATAACACCATCTCTTTTCGCAAAAGCTTCATCTTGATTTTCTTTGGAATACTTTTAAAAGAAATTTGCCTGTATTAATTTTCACATAAAAAAACTACGCAGTTTCTCGTTAAAACGAGAAATTGCGTAGTTATCTAAAGATGTATGAGAACTCATTTGATATTGATTCTCCACAATTACTCTAAGTTGTTACCTTACTAATAATTGGTGGAGCATAGCGGGATCGAACCGCTGACCTCCACGCTGCCAGAAAAGAGGTCATCTTTTTTGACATACCTTTGTATAAAAATGTTGTTGTACCAACGTATTCGCCAATTCTGTTAGTCTCATTATACTGAATTGACCTCATCACTACAAGAATTTTCGCTCGTATAAATGAATTTGTATTTTGTGGTTTTACAAGCATTTCCTGAGCGTAAAAAATAGCGTATATTGGTACGTTTAATATTCAATTGTCTACTTGCTTCAGAAATGGATTCAAAAAGAATTTGGGTATCATCTTTTATTGCTATAATTTCTTTGCTTAATTTTTTATTGGACAGCCTTCGATTTTCTTCTGGAGATAGAACAACACATTTTTCAAGTGAATACAACTTGCCACCGTTAACATCTTTGTCCAAATGCCATTTCCCTTTTTCGTATAATAAATGACCGTTTTTCAAGTGGTTGTCCACATCGTAAACAAAGTTTTTAAAATCGTGCCAACGTTCATCCACACGAACTCCTTTAGCACCGTAAAATTTGTACCGCTTATGTTTTTCTTTATAACATTTATCAATCATGTTTTTCCAACGTCTATACAATGGATGATCTTTTTTATTCAAATCCTTCACCTCACTACCATTGTATTGAATGTTTTCAATTAGTAAGGCATATAAAAAGAAAAACCGCAAGCAAACGTATTTACTGCGGTCTGGTGGTGTTACTCTTCGTTATACCATTCAGTTGCTTTTTTAACATGTGCAAACATTTCTGTATGGTGCTCCATTGCCAATTTAATTTCTACATAACGATTCCCATTTTCTTTAACATGCAAATCATTAGCGAACGTTATAAAGTCAACCATATATGTTTCATCGGAAGTGGTATATTCAATAACAATTAATTTGCTATCTGGTAATGGAGTGAATAAGGGTTTGTAATGTGTTACCTCATTTTGAGATGCTACTAACCAATCTGCAAAATCTTCCACAATTTCATGAATCTCATTTACTGTTTGCTTTGGTTGAAACTTCAGCGATAATGTTTTTGTTGTGTTTAATGTTGCTGTCATAATTAATTCCCCATTTCGATTTGTTTTGTTTTGTTGTTTCTTGTACGGCTATTATAGTGAGTTAAAACAAAGTGTAAACCGAAATAGAAAAATATTTATAAAAAAATAAAACCGCCAGTGTTTGATCACTGACGATTGGTGATGTGTTATACTCTCAAAGGCTCTAAATCTAAATCAATACGGATATAGTCCACCATTTTAAGAAAATCTTTATTTATTCCTTCCATCCATTCAATTAAGTCAGCAGGGTCGCTTGGCGTCCACGTTTTACAACTGTAATTTGCACCAATTTCTGGGTCGCCTGTTTTCATAATGTGTGGCGATAATAAATACCCTTTTTTGTCAAAGACCCCGATAACATACATCATGCCATTTGTTTCATTTGGATTGACAATCAAATCTCCAAAATAATGTTTTTCGTATTCATAACCCTTTTCTTTCAATGCTGATTCCATTTCATCCATCATTTTTCTTTCCCACTGCTTTTTCGGTTTAAATTTAATCATAATAATCATTCTCCCTTTTCGGTTAATTTGTTTGTTTTACACTGTACTATCATATTGAGAAAATTCTCAAAGTCAGGTCATAGTTGATTTTTTTCTCAATCGTTTGTCTCAAATTCAAATGAAACGAATGGAGCATTCCAAAACTGATAAACTGTGCTCACATGTTTCTTTTCTTTATATCCTCGTTTCACTAACAACTCGTTCATTTTCTTGAAACAATCCGCTTTGGAGCCTTTACCTTGGATCGCTCGAATGAAACTGTACTGTCCAATGAATTTTTTCATTATGTAAACTTCTTTTTGCTTCGGTTTATAATGAGACAATATTCCTTCTTCTCGTTCATTGAGATAAAAATTATCAACGAGTTCATTTAAATAAATTTCAGTATTTACTTTTTGTTTTTTTGTCATTTGTCCTCCTGTTTTGTTTGTGTGACGTTTTTGATTACTCGACTATTATATTGATACCTAAAACTTTGTAAAGTTTAATTTGAAATAAATATAAATTGTTTTTTCCTTCATTTATTGACGGTTTTTTCGAGGTGGTCACATTGTGACTACCTCAATTTTTTGGACCATATATAATGAAGGAACACGTCCCTCCTCAGCAACATCAAGCGTATCAATGAGTTTCCATGTGCGACAATTTGTCGCACGTGGCAACATTCATGTGGTGAATGTTAAATCCAAGGTTCACGCATAAACCTCCAATCCAAGGTCATTAGATATTGCCTCCAATCTAAGGTCATTTCAAATGACCTTCAATTCAAGCAGCCTACCCTTTCAAAATTGCTATTTAATGTATTCTCGCAACAATCGACCCAAAGTTGGTTCTACTTCTCCAATTTCACTGGCAATATACTCGATCTCAGATCTTACATAAGCATTTACAATACGAGTCTGTCTCAAATCATTACACTTTTCTAACTCTTTTCCTATTTTTTCCAAAGCTTCGATTAATCGTTTGTCCATTTCTTCGCTCCCTTCTTCCGCTGAGTCCATCATAAGACAAATATTACCAGCGAGGAAAGAAGTAAATGGTAAATAATTGCCAAATAAAAAAACCACTCATTAAGAGTGGTTATAATCTTGGTTATACATTCTTTCAAATTCTTCATTAAGTTGTTCTTCTGTTTTTTGTTCACTTTTGAACCATTCTCTGTCATAACTCCCAAAAGACATTAATTCATAATAAAAGTCATGCTTGCCTGTAATGAACGAAAAAAATAATTCGTTTGTTTCTTCATCATAAAGTTTAAAATAACTTCTTTCATCAATGAACTTAATTAAATCTGTATCAATTAACTCGTAATCTTTCAACAACTTCGAAGGATCAAAAGCAATTCTTTCGACAGGTCTTGCATAAATAAAATCTTCAAATTTATAAAACTCATCCAATATGGTTTCAATATTATCATTTACATAGTGAATAGTGGCGATTGACTTCTTTCTCTCATCGTCTGTTATAGGTTCACTTTTATCACTAAAATATGCCAATTCCCTTGCATATTGCTCTTGCCATTCTCGTTTCCATTTGGAAATGAACTCCGCTCTTGTTTTCATTGTCAATACCCTCCTGTTTTCATTACAAAACTATTGTATTTGAACAGAAACGCTTGACAGGACTGACATTGTAAAAATAATAGGGTAATTTTCCCTTGTGTATATATAAGTATAGTTACTTATATAGTAGTTACTTATATATAACTAATACTTAATACTAATATATACACTAGCGATTTTTACCCTATTATTTGCGCTGTCATTTTCGATTTTTACAATAAAATAAAAGTATGAAATGTCCTCAAATCACCTTACCCATCCGATGGGAATGTATATATGTTATGAGGACAAGTGAGGACAAAGGAGAATGAATATGAAAAAGAAAGAACCAAGAAATGTAAAGCATTCAACAAGAACTACCGACACCGAAAGTATTGCAATATTGAAATATGCAGATGACATTGGCGAAACTACATCAACAGCGTTAAGAAAACTCGCCATCGATAGATTGAAACAACTTGGAAAATTGCAATAAAAATAAACACTCACTTGGAGGAATAAAGATGATGAACTATGTCAGTAAAAAACGTATTTTTAATGAAAGAATGAAAGAATATTTAATTGAACAAGGGGCGATTTATCTTTACGAAAAAGAAGGAGAAGTTGAAGGAAAACCCGATCGAGTAACATATTTTTTCAAAAAAGATGAAAGGCTGTCTAAAGCGATGAACAATTACAAACGAGTAATTTGACTTTAGATTGAACGGTAACACTCTCATGGAACCATTAAAAGGATTGAAAAAGAAAGAATTTGCCATAAAATGGGGTCTTGATCATACATTACCCAAAGATAAATGGCGCACTGAAGTGAAAAAAGCAGATCAATATTGTAAATGGCACACTGAAGGAGTCGGTGCTGGAACAAAATACTACATTGATGAAATCTATGAAGTAATTCAAGAACGTGTTCATGGCAACACTGGGATCGAACCTGTAAACAAGGGTGTCATTGATAAAAACTCTCTCAAATACAAATTGGCATTTACTCTAATTTCATTATCCGCACAAAGCGATACTATGGACGCCAATCATCATGCTAAAAGAGCATACGCTGTCATGCTTGGTTGTGATTTTGAAAATTTGAAACACGCTGGGAATATCTTCAAGGATAAAGAACTGTGTGAAATGGACGCTGTTGACAGGTTCACAATGAAATTAGTAAACAATCATGGCAAATCGTTAAATGGAAGATTAGATCAAGCATTCGACTTAATTGAAAAAGGCATATTTGAGGGTGTAACACTTGATAAGCGTATGTACGTTGCCACTTTCAAGAATGGTCACCATGAGGCGAATGAACTTGAAGAGTTATATCCTTTATATCAAGATGCTCGAACAACTGCAGAAAAGATTGTCAATGAGCGATATGGAACATATTTGTACTATGTTATGAAAATGAATTTAATCAATGAAGTGTATCTCAATTTGATTGAAGATACGGACATTTACAAACCACTATACGACAATGAAATCAGTTATTTCTATAATAAGTACGCTGTCATTGGTTCAATGAATAAAACAGAAGTCGTTCATGATTATGAAGCGTTAGATTATGATGGTTCAGACTTGGATATTGATTATGATAGCATTGAACTTGCTGATGAATTTAAATGTGATTTCATTGAACATCGTGAAGAATTAGCGGTTAGAGCAGTTCGTAAGTTCGTTGACTCAGGTACTATTGGTATCACTTGTGAGAATAGATTGAATGAGTTCGCTGTTGATTTCACTGAGTTGTTGTTCAATGATTACAATGCTCATGTATTCAACGAACGATATAAGCAATTGATGATTGATGTTAGACAGATTGAAAATACAGGATTTGGTATCGCTGTCTAATAATTGAATATAAATATTCAACCATCTAGGGTACTAAGGGACATAAGACGTCCCCAGTGTACCCAATTTTTATTTTGCTTAGTAGAGTGGAGGACCAGTCCCGGTTAACTCCAAAAATTTTTATTCCCATCTCTACTTTTCCACCCAGCCACAACAAAATATTGAAGCAATGACCAGTGAGAATCCCTCGCTGGTCTTTTTTATTGCGAAAGGAGTTATAAATTATGGCACGAGGAACCACAACTTCGGTTAGCGAATTGAAGCGTCATATAACAAAAGCAGAACTCACTGCAAGAAAAGAAGCGGAAGCACAAGTTGTAACCAATCAAACAACTCCCAAAGCGTCACCTATGCTTTCCAAAGAAGAGCGAAAACTGTTTAACAAAATAAAGAAACGTAGCACCAACTTTACAGAAGCAGATTCAGAATCATTAAATTTATTAGTCCATTACTTGAATCGTTGGTACACGTTGAAACAATTACTTGACGATCTTGACCCATTAGATGAACAAGCAACAGACATTGAAAGACGGATGATTGCACTCGATAAACAAATTACAGTTCATATGAGCGCTTTATGTCTCCCCCTTAGTCAACGTCTACGTCTTGCTAATGATCTTGCAAAAGTGCTAATCGAGGAGAAAAAACTCGCTTCAATGAACGGACAACAAAAAGTAGAAGTCAATCCTGCATTGGCGATCTTGGAGGCGTTGAAATGAATAAATCTGTAGAATATGCCACTAAAGTATTGTCAGGTGAAATCGTTGCTCCCTCTCAGGTTCGCCAAGCATGTAAGAATTTCTTGGAGGAATATAATGTACTTCAACACCAAGAAGATTATCCTTTCATGTGGAATGATAAAATTGAAGTAGCAATTGACGAAATTATCAAACTATTAAATTTTGCTAGAGGAGCAAAGAGTTCCGAACCAATGTTCGAGAATCTTGCCCTTTTTCAATGGTTCATGTTGCAACAGACTTTTTGTTGGGTGTATCGTGAATTTCCCACTAAAAGAAAAATTCGTGAAGTAATATTCACTGTGGCGCGTAAAAATGCAAAATCTGTCCTGTCATGTATTATCCATCTGATAGCGTTTTTCCTCGATGAAGAAAACCAAACGCATTATATTGGATCAAACACAAAACAACAGGCAAATATCATTTTTGAAGAATTGGTTGGCATTATTAAATCCAGCCCCCATATGTTGCCACTGTTCAACATAAAGAAAACTTATGTTGAGTTTGTTCCAAAAAATTGTAAAATCGTTGCTCTCTCAGGTGACGCTTCTAAAGCGGATGGAACTATGGTCTACTGTTGTAGCGTTGATGAACTCGGAGCCTCAAATGACATCTTCAAAATGGTATCGTCATTATCTACAGGACAATTCGGACCACGCAATCCGCTAATGATTAAAATTTCAACGTCTTATCCCATTGAAAATGGTTTCAACTATTGGAATGAAACAGTTGAAGAATTACGCAAGAACACGTTTGCTGACGATCCTAACCCAAGACAATTTGGTTTGATATTCTCTATTGACGATCCTAAAACAATTGAACTTGGTGCGTCTGGTGAACGCAAGGAACGTTGGGAACACCCTGAAAATTGGGCAGAAGCGAATCCCCTAGTAGCTGAAGTACCTGACTTAGCTGAAAAACTGATTGAGGATTACAAAACCAAGCGTGATATACCAAAGGATTTCTTCTTGTTCAAAGTAAAAAATCTTAACATGTGGTTGGGTGCCAATGAAGATGATGGCAATTTCTTTGTGGACATGCACACGCTCAAGAAATCTTACTTTGAACCAGCGCAAGATTGGGAATGGTGGCGTGGAAAACGTCAAGTTATCATTGGTTTGGATTTATCACTTTCCAGAGATAATACCGCCTGTACATTCATGTGGTATGACCAAGCAAATGATCAGTATTACACGAAGAACTTAGTCTTTTATCCTAAGAACATGGAAGAATATAAATCGAAGGCTGAACGTATTCCTTACGCTCAGTGGGCAAAGGCTGGGTATTGTCAAGCAATTGGTGAAGACGTAGTTGATTTCGATGAAATGGCAGATATCATCATTAAAATTTGTTCCGATTATGACATTGGTATTGCTTCGGTCGCTTTCGATACAAAGTATAGTTACACATTGATAAAACGATTGACCGAAGAGTTGCCCATGGAAATTGAACCCATGAAAATTGAACAAGACAGCAAAAACCTTGGTGATGCTATTTCAACCCTTCAGCGAATTGTTTATGAAGGGTCTTTCAATTATGCACCTAATCCGCTTATGGAATCTGCTTTCACCAATGGACTCATTGAGTTCAGACAAGGAAAAGTTTACATTCAAAAATCGAGCAAAGAGCGTAACAAGATTGATAATTTGTTTAGCAGTTTCAATGCTATGAAAGTCAGCATGTTCTTTGAAAAACACAATTTATATGAGACAGAAAGGAATTTTGTCTTTGAGTTATAAAACTAACAAACTATGTTCTTGTGGAAAATTGGTTCTCGCTGGTGAAGTGTGCGAGTGTAAGAAAAAAGCACAAAATCCAGAAGCGACAACGTTTTACAAATCTACTCGATGGAAAAAAACTCGTAAAATAATAATAAATCGTGATGGAGCACACTGTCAACGGTGTTTAATCAAATATAATATTATTACAACGTCTAGTTTAGAAGTTCATCATCTTAAACCTCGAAGTATCTACGATGGTACAAAAGGATTTCCTGATTTGAGATACGAAGAAACCAATCTAATCACGCTCTGCAAATCTTGTAATACTTCATTGGGAACCAAAGGAGTATTAGATTTTGAATGGTCGCCACCAGTTGAAATGCCATATGTTTTATAGTGTGATCGCTTTTGCGATTGCACTTTATTTTTTTTAAAAAAGTCTAAGTTTTCGCCTTACTTCTACCTCACCAGCACACATATATAAAGTGAGTGTCTAATGAACAGACACTAAACCATATAAAGGAGTTGATTTTATGACTGATGTTGCTGAATTGGATTACAGGTTACTTGATACAATCGAAGCGAAAAAATTTTTTGAAGTGTACAAAGAGCAAAGAATTAAAGAGTTACGGGCGCAAAAATTTAAATACAAACAGATACACGAAATCATTAATCGTGAATTAGAATTTCATGACCAAGATCCTATTCACTTTTCGACTGTTAAATATCATTTGAACAAGAAAAAGAAAAAGTCTTAACACTTCTATTGAGTAGCAAAGATTTCATTTAACTGTGAAATGCTTGGTGCTCATTAGAGTGCTATAAAATGAGAAGTCTCATTTAATAAGGTATTTATGGTGACGGACCCTTCCACTCTGTTGTTGCTCTTTATTTGGTTAATTAGTCTGTTGAGAACTCCTTGCTTATGCTTGAGTGTCGCCACGACTCCTATTAGGATGAGCGCACAAAAAATAACTTTAATTTAAACTTACCGATTAAGATTGACTTGCGATAATACTTGAACCGCTTTGCATTAGCAAAGATATTATGAAGTCGATCTGAAAGGTCAGTAAAATTGGGATTTCATGAAGATAGTAAATTGCACTGGGTTTTTAATGTACACTCCAAAATAATTTGATTTCCCAGTGTGGTTTAGTGTATTTCATACACTCTTTTCGATTAAGGCTTTAATCCTTTATCATCTCTCAGAATTGACGAGTCCCACATGCTCGCCAATTCTATAGAATTGATAAACAAGACCTTTCCATTTTCTAGGAGGGTTATTTTTTTTGAATATTAATATTCAAAAATACTACATGAAAGGACTGAAAATATGGGGTTTTTAGAAAAATGGTTCCCAAAAAATGACGTTGAAGAACGAGCGATATATAACTCCGAATCAACAACTCTTTCTGATGGCGCATTTTCACTGGACAGTTTGTTCACGACTAATGCCATTACAGAAGAAAAAGTCTTAAAGATTCCTTCAGCAAAAGCATGTGTGGATTTAATCGCTGGTTCAATTGCACAAATGCCGGTATATCTCTACAAAGAAAACTCTGATGGCTCCATTGAAAAGATAAATGATAAACGTATGAAACTCTTAAACCACGAAGCGAACGATTTCCTAAATGGTTACAGTCTAAAGCGAAATATGGTAAAAGATTATGTGCTACATGGCGCTTCCTACGTTTCACTCGTTGAAGCAGGTAATACGGTATTAGAACTTCACCCACTACCAGCACGTTCGATAGTCGTCAATAAACGCATTCAGAACGGATATAAAGTAGTCGGTGCTGATATTGTGCTGTCCAATTCAGAAAGCGGTGCTTTTAACCAAGTTAAAAAGAAACAAATGAAGTTCAAACCTTACGAATTAATGATTGCTCTCCAAGAGACTCATGACGGATTGACTTCTAAAGGAGCAATTGTTCATGGTCAAGAGTTATTCAGACAAGCATTAAGCGAAATTGAATACACATCTAACCTGTATGAACGTGGAGCATTGCCACTAGGATTATTAAAAACGGACAGTCGCATGACTGAGAATCAAGCAACTAGTTTGCGTGAAGCATGGCGCAATCTTTACGGTGGTATCAAAAACTCTGCTAAAACGGTTGTCCTTCAAGAAGGAATGTCTTATGAAGCATTGTCGATGAATCCCCAGGAGATCCAAATGAACGAAACACGAAGAGGTACAGCAAGCGAGATTTGTAAATTGTTCAATGTTCCTGAAAGTTTGGTTGCTTCTCAAGTAGGCAAACAATACGTTTCCATTGAACAAAACAACTTACATTTCTTAAAATCTACGTTGTCCCCAATCATTAACTCGTTGGAAAGCGCAATGGATCGAGCGTTATTGCTTGAATCCGAAAAAAACGCTGGGTATTTCTTCCGCTTTGATACTGCTGAATTGGTACGTGCTACAGAAAAAGAGCGAGTTGACACAATTGTTTCAGCAGTAAGCGGTGGTATTTATACCATCAATGAAGGTCGATCAAAACTTGACTTACCAGCAATCAGTGAAGACATTTTAAAATTATCAATTGGTGACGTAATGCTTAACCCAGAAACTGGCGACATTAAAGTACCAAACGTGGAAGGAGAAAATTCTAATGGAAAACCAACTAAACAAGATGGAAATTCGGACAATTGACCTTGAACTAAGCGGTCAAACCGAAGAATCCACGGGAGACTTATTAGTTTCAGGCTACGTCAATAAGACAGGTCAGTGGTCTGAGTTTCTTGGTCGTGAAAAACGTTTCAAGGAACGTATCATGCCAGGGACTTTTAATAAGGCATTACAAAAAGGCAATGACGTTATGTTTCTTGCGGAGCATGACTCAAGCAAACTACTTGCTTCTACAAAGAATGGAAGTTTAACACTTCGAGAAGATGAAGTTGGACTACACATGGAAGCAAGAATTTCTGCTACCTCATGGGGCAAAGATTATCACCAACTTATTAAAGATGGTTTGCTAACTAACATGAGTTTTGGCATGCGAGTTGCTGATGATGATTGGAAACGAAACGATGATGGAACGTACAACCGCACTATCAAAGATATTCATTTAGCAGAGGTGAGTGCTGTTTACTCACCTGCTTATGTACAATCCACTATTCAGGCTCGCTCAATCGAATTGGTTGAAGCAGAGCCTATTTTAATTGATGAAGAAAACCAAAAAACTAATCGAAACGAGGAACCTAAAATGTCAAAAGAGAAAACGCTAAAAGAACTACGTGCTCAAATGGAAGCACTTGAAAAAGAAGTTAAAGAAGCAGAAACTGCACCTGTTGAAGTTGCAGAAGTTCGTGCTGAACAAATTGATACTGAAACAGTTGAAACTCGTGGTGTTGAGGAATTTATTAAAGGTAACATGTCAGCACCTGAAACACGTGCTCTTACAACTGGAAACCAAGCAATCACAATTCCAACTCACCTATCACAAACAATCGTAGAAAAATTAGTTGAGCAAGCGTCATTGTTTAGTCGTGCTAAAGGATTTTCTCCTGTTTCGGGAACCTTAGAAGTGCTACGTGAACAAAACATTGGTGGCGCAACGTTTATTGGCGAAATGACCAATGCCGAAATGTCAGAATTTGAATTTGATAAAATCGTGCTCGAACAAAGGCGTGCGGCTACTGCAATCGAACTTTCTCAACAATTAGTAAACGACTCTGGAATCAATATTATTGATTACTCAGTAGGTGTGCTTACAAGACGTTTAGCACGTGAGATGGACAAAAGTTGCTTAGTTGGAGACAAAACTAACAAGCAATTTGAAGGTATTCTTGGTTCAACTGAAGCAGAAGTTGTTGTTGAAGTAGTTGGAGACGTTGTTCTTGACAATTTACTTGATATGACTCTTGCAATGCATCCTGATTATTTGGATTCGGCTGTATTCGTAATGGGACGTCAAGAGTTCAACAAAATTGCTAAGCTTAAAGACAACGATGGCAACTACCACGTAGTTAAAGACGTTGTTGCAGGTAAACCTGCTTATAAGATTTTCGGACATCAAATCCTTATCCAAGATCACATGCAAGATAATGCGTTTGGCGTTCGAGTTGCATTTGTTAACTTCGGTGAAGCGACTGCAAGCATGATTAAAAAAGGTGCATCTATGAAAAGAATCAGCGATGATACGACACAGGCACTGCGTGGCTCTCACTTAATCATGTTAGATATTTATGCTGATTTTAAAATTTTAAACGAAGAAGCGATTAAGTTCTTAAAACAGGCTTAGTCTTTTTTAATTTGAGGGCTCTTGATTGAGTCCTCTTTTTTATTTATCCCAACAAAATTAAAACCTCGGAGGTTACCAATATGAAAAAAAGATTAGGTGGGTTTTCTAAAATTCACATTGCAAAATTAGTGTCGGATGGCACATTTCAAGCCCCTACTCCTGTACTTGGTGCAAAGTCAATTGAAGCAGAATTAAACTATGAAAACGTGCAATTTTACGCTGATAATGCTATAGATTACACAGATTTCGTCTTTAACGGCGGAGAAGGCTCGCTTACAGTTTCTGGTCTAACAATGGATGAATATGAAATGCTGTTCGGCTCAACTGTATCAGATGGTGGAGTGCTTGTTAAATCAACAGACGTTTCTCCTGAAGTAGCAGTTTTATTTGAACGCAATAAACTTGGCTCTCAAGACAAAGTACTTTACGTCATCTATGCGTGTAAATTCGCACCTCCTTCAATCAATGCTCAAACCATGGAAGGCGGTATCGAAGAGGAAACAATCGAACTAACATTTTCCATTCGTGAACTTGCTGAAGGCGAAGTGTTCCAAATGGTTGATACTGGTCAACACACTGGAACTAAAGCAGATGACTGGTACCAAACGGTTCAAAAATAATCACGAAGCACGATTAATTTCGTGCTTTTTTATTTGTTTACAAGCGTTGTAGGTGAATTACAAAGCACGAGATTATCCCCACAAAATTAATGAAATGAGGAACTTATTATGATAATGAATACAAGCAGTGCTCCACAAGTAACAAGCATGTCTTTGACTGAAGCAATTGAAGTTTCAGATAATCCTATTGGAGGTCGTTTTTTAAAACATTTTAAACACGAACCTTTTGTTAAAGAAGGAAAAGAAATTCCGTTAATCCGACCTACGAGCTCACCTTGGGCAACAGCCAAGAGTGAAGGAACAGAAGCAACAGAGCAAAATCATATTGCTAATTCAACAACAATATTAAAACCAAAGCGTTTTGCTGATAAAATTGTTTTATCTGAACAAATCGCAAATGATTCAAGCATTGACCATGTGAAATACGCTAGAGATTTAGCTTTGCAACGAATGATTGCTGGCTTTTCTCGTCAAATTTTATTCAATGGCGCTCACAATGACAGCACAGAAGAAATTAAAAAAAGAGATGTACAACTCTTATTTCCCGATGCAAACAACCTTACTCCTGAAGGATTAGTATTTAATTATAATACCATGATTACAAATGGCTATAACCCTTTGTATGATGCTGGATTTTCAAAAGATGCTTGTTGGTTTATAAATAGTGGTATTACTCCAAGCATCATTAATCCAGACACAGGAGACGAAATGCTTAAAATTGACGATAAAGACAAACCAGAAGGAGCATATGCCACTTTCATGGGCTTGCCAGTTTACAGAGAGCGTATTCGAAATAGTGAAAATCAAAATATGGCTTGGGGAATTGCTTGTCCACAAGCATATTCAGTGATGATTAGCGATATTAAAGTCGTTGAAACAACTCCAAGCACTGTTCAAGCGATTAAAGGCGAAAAAGTTTACGTAATTGAAATGTGGGCAGATGGTGCAATTACCAACCACATGGCAAAACTTTCTCGTATTTAACTTCATAAAATCAATATTTTACCAGAAGATTACCTCGTTAGTTCTTGGTTTTCCTCGCAAATGCTTCAATTAACTAGGGTGCTCAAATCGAGCGCCCTTCCTTTTTTTATGGCAACTATTCAATTGTCAAAGAACAATGTGCTGTCGTTGTTCGCTCCTTTCGTTTTGTTGATACTGCTATTTTAGTGGACAAAATAAAAGTGTAAACCAAATCAGCGAAAAAAGTTTTAAAATCTGTCTGACGCTGTGATCTAATCAAATATAATAGTATAGTCAATCAAATTAAATCGAATAACATAAATGTATTGAAATGGATTCCTTTTCGTTGAGGAGTCCATATTTTTTCAATATATAATGTATATCGTTTATATATTTACGTTGTCATTGAATGATATATAAATGATATATTTTCCATATAAACCCATATATTTTTGAATATTAATATTCAATTCCAGTTTTATCCAGCCACCAATTAGTAGGTCGTACATATACAGTTTCTGTAAAATCTTCAATCACATTATTTTTGTATTCGAGTACGTTCTCGAGTGCTCCTCTTAAATACGCTTTAAAATTCTTAACGTGCTTCTTTTCTTTCACTTCGGAAACAACTTTATTAAACAATTCCTTTTTTATCCCTTGTTTTGAAAATTCAATGTATGTATCAAAAATAATTTGTTCCTGTTTAACGTCTTGTTTAACAGTATTAGTATTATAAGTATTAGTATTTTTATTATGAACTAAAAGATTAGTAGAAAATAAACTAGAAGTGGATTCGGCTACCTCGTTCGGTTCGTTGGAGTCCTTGACTTGCTCCGTTTGTAGACCGTTTGATCCTACCGTTTGACATTGAAAAGTAAAAACGAGTGCTGCGAACTTTTCTTCTGTGTTTCTATTTTGTTCAATCGTTATTAGATCGGCACATTTTTCTTTCAATTTTTTCAAGTTGCGACTAATCGTGCTCGCTGTCACTTTACATTTTGACGCTAGAGTGGAGTTTTTCTGACTCACTGAATACGACTGCTTTGCGTATGCTTGACGAGAAACCTCTTGGATGATTAGATATAACGTACTCCCTGTTTTAACGTTCAGTCGTTCAAGCAAACGTTTTTGTAATTGGTTGATATTTCCTTTTATGCACATATGATTCTCCTTCTCATTGGAAGGACTTGCTGTTATAATGGAATCAACAAGTCCTTTGGATTTGGCAACCGTTTAACTTTCGCTTTGGTCGGTGATAAGTTAAGCGGTTTTTATTTTGTAAACTTCACTATACTAACACATGGTTGGCATGCTCTAAACACTTTTGTTAATAGGTTAAATACGTTTATTGCTTCTTTTTCGATCTGTTGTATTATCTGCACTGAAAAACCCATGACTGGCATGTTTTTCTACAATCGTCGTGTCTGCCATATGGGCGTAATTTAATACTGTTCTCAAATCAGCATGACCAAGTATTTTCCGTAAACTTTCAACGTCACCTGAAGAACTCAAATAGTGAGTTGCACACGAATGGCGCAATAAATGAATGTAAAATCGCTTTTTAATCCCCGCTTCCACAGCATATTTCCTCAAATCTCGTAGAACGTTGTTCTTGTCTAACATTCGCCCGCTCAACGATAAAAATAGTAAATCATCTACTTCACTTTCAAACAACTCATTTTCTTCAATCAATTGAGTTATCAATCTATACGTTTTATTCGATAAAGGAATAATACGGCTTTTGCGTGACTTCGCATTGGTTGATTGAATGATGACTGTTCTATTGACATGGTCAATGTCGTTTGGCGCTATCAGCAATGCTTCTGAAATACGAACCATGCCATCAATCAATAAATGCAGTAAGACGAAATCTCGATAATGTTTATAACTTTTTTTGGAATGTGTTTTTGCCACTTTCACAAGGCTGTTTATTTCCTCTCGGCTCAGAATGTCTATCGTATGCGCATCTTTTTTAAATCCCTCAAATTTATCGAATGGATTTTTTTTCAATTTATCTTGTTTAACACACCAATTCACAAAAGTTTTTAAATATTTCAAACGTCCTTCGATACTTGCGTCTGCAAATCCAACCGTTTTCGCTGAATTGGGTTTATATTTATGTCCTTCAAACCTTACGGCTTCATTTTTCATCCAATAGACATAATCGGATATAAATTCTGTTGTTAAATCGCTCAAATAAAATGGTTTGTCTGTTCTACTAAAGTGAAAATTTTCAATGCTGTTATACAAGTCAATGTGCTGATTGAGTGTAGATGGTCGTAAATTTTGTTTTTGTTTAAATTCTAAAAACCTTTCAAATATAATTTTGAGAGAATCTTTTTGAATTGTTTTTTCGCTTTTCCTTTTATGTGGTTGACGCTTCTTCACTTTTTCTTTTTCATCAAAATAACCTAAGGACATAAAAAACACCTCACCTTTTCTGATCAGAAATGGCGAAGTGTTGTGGTCAAAAAATGACCGTATCACAACAGATATTTTTTTAAAAACAAAGGTATGGAGCCTACGAGAATCGAACTCGTATCAATTGACTGCCAGTCAACTATTCTCCCATTAAACTAAGGCCCCAAGACGTTTAAATGGAGCATAGCGGGTATCGAACCGATGACCTTCGTGCTGCCAGCGTGGCGCTCTCCCAGCTGAGCTAATGCCCCTTGTATTTCCTTCTTTATTATAAAAGTTTTTTTCGAATGTGACAAGCTCTAAATTTAAAATAGCAAATCTAACAACCACCATAATACTCCTGCTATGATCGCAACAATAAGCGAGCTTAAAACAATCTCTAGTTTGATTTTTCTATGTTTGACGATATCGAAAATAAGCCACCCACAGAAAATTGAAAACGCAAAAATAACCGTCGACATCCCTCGTAGCTCCTGTCCATTTTTCTCATATAATCATAGCAAACAAATGATTGATCCCGCAAGAGATTGGCAATAATGTATTTATACGCGGTGTTAAAGAGGTGTTTTGTATGCAACAATGGTATTTCTTTCGCACACTACTAGGTCATGTGCCGCTATTAGTAAAGCTTCTTTTAGCTGTTATTAGCTCAGGTATTATTGCAGGGGCTTTCGTTCATTGGTTAGAGCCAGATAGATTCACAACGTGGTTCGATGGAATTTGGTGGGCATTTATTACTGTGTCAACCGTCGGGTATGGTGATTTTGTTCCGGAAGCAACGATTACAAGAGTACTTGCCATTGTACTAATATTTGTTGGTGTTGGATTTATGACGCTTCTTGTAACGTCGTTTGCAGGTGCAGCTGTGTCGATTAATCAGTCAACAAAGGAAGGAACGATTTCATTTATCGGAGAAGGACATGTCATTATCATCGGGTGGAATGAAAAAAGCCGCCATGCTATTGAGAACATCCAAAACGCAAAACCCCATTTGAAAATCGTCCTTATCGATGAATCATTGCCAGAAATACCAAAAAACTATAAAAATCTACATTTCGTAAAAGGAAATAGCAGTGAAGATGCGATTTTAAAACAAGCAAATATTTCGCTTGCATCGTCAGTCCTCATTACAGCGAAACATCAAGGGAGTGAATTTGCCGCTGATGCTCGCTCAGTTTTAACGACACTTGCTGTGAAGGGGCAAAATCCAAGCATTTACACAACGGTTGAAATTCTTACAAAAGAGCAATTAGCGAACGCAAGACGTGCTGGGGCTGATAAATGTGTGGAATCTACTTCATTAACTGGTGCAGTCTTAACATCGAATTTAATTCACCATGAAACAAGCGATGTGGTAAATGAATTACTTGATTATGATCGTAAGAACTTAATTGACTTATCACCTGTCAGTGAAGAACAGATTGGTCAAACCTTCTTACAAATTGTTACAGCTTATTATCAAAAAGGGTTTCTCTTAATTGGCTTAAAAAGAAGCGAGCAGATTATCTTGCACCCACACGCTTCTCTGCTTCTAGAGGCTGAAGATGAACTGATTACCATTAAGCCTAATAAAGCAAGGTAAGTTCTAACTCTTGAATAAGACTTCTTGCAGTTGGCATATATTTCTGATTCACTTCTGCATCTTTATCAACCGGTTCTTGAAATTGATTAATCGAACTATTATAGGCCATTCTGAATAAGCCATTAAATACATCCGGATTGTCATCTAATCCTTCTTGATACTTGTGATTGAGCAAAAACGGTTTCCCTAATTGAACAGTGACACCACGCTTGTCAAGCTCGCCGTCAATTGCTTGAAATGGCAAACGTAAAAAAGTATATCCATGATCCTCATCTATTTTGTAATCAAAATATCCATGGTCGTATTCCCAGCCGCCGCCGATATCATATCCAAGCGGCTTTAATTTATCTTCTAGCTCTTTCAGCTTGAATTCCTTTCCTTCTACTTCTGATTGCAGAGCGATCATCAACCTCATCCTTTCACAGACGTTCTTATCTAAAAATAGTGTGACCTCTCACAATTCATTTTATGTACGATTCTAAGCAATGCCTAGCCCCAGACGAGTCTTATTTCTACTTGTACAAAAAAGCTGCTGAGCACATCGGCTCAGCAGCTTTCTATTTATTTCAAACGAGCTTCAAGCTCTGCTTTTTCTTTCTCAAAGCCTGGTTTCCCAAGAAGAGCAAACATATTTTTCTTATATGCTTCCACACCTTCTTGATCAAATGGATTCACACCAAGTAAATAGCCACTAATTCCAACTGCTTTCTCGAAGAAATACACTAGATATCCAAAGTAGTACTCATTTAATTCTGGAACATTGACGATTAAATTCGGTACTCCACCATCAGTATGAGCAAGCATCGTTCCTTGGAATGCTTTTTTGTTTACAAAGTCCATCGTTTGACCAGCAAGGTAGTTTAGACCATCTAAATCACTTGATGCCTCTTCAATCGTAACTTGTTCACGTACATTCTCTACATTAATGATCGTTTCAAAGAGATCACGTCGTCCATCTTGAACATATTGACCCATCGAATGAAGATCTGTTGAGAAGTCAACGGAAGCTGGGAAAATTCCCTTGCCGTCTTTCCCTTCACTTTCTCCAAATAATTGCTTCCACCATTCTGAAACAAAGTGAAGAGAAGGCTCATAGTTAACCATAAGCTCGATAGTCTTCCCTTTATTGTAAAGGGCATTTCTCACAACCGCATATTGATATGATTCATTTTCAGCCAAATTAGGATTTGCAAAATCTTCGCTTGCAGCTTCTGCGCCTTTCATCATTGACTCAATATTAAGACCGCTCACAGCAATTGGCAATAGACCTACAGCTGTTAAAACAGAGAAGCGTCCACCAACATCATCAGGCACTACAAATGTTTCATACCCTTCTTCTGTTGCTAGTGTTTTTAGCGCGCCTTTTGCACGGTCCGTTGTTGCGTAAATGCGCTTACGAGCCTCTTCCACTCCATATTTCTTTTCTAAATAATCACGGAAAATACGAAATGCGATAGCTGGTTCTGTTGTTGTACCTGACTTTGAGATTACATTAACTGATACATCTTTCCCTTCAATTAAAGCAAGTAGGTCTTTCATGTATGTAGAGCTAATGTTTTGTCCAACAAAAAAGACTTGTGGAGTTTTACGCTCTTCTTTTGATAGGGTATTGTAGAAAGAATGATTAAGTGCTTCAATCGCAGCACGTGCCCCTAAGTACGAACCACCAATCCCAATAACAAGCAACACATCTGAATCAGACTTTATTTTTTCTGCGGCTGCTTGAATACGTGCAAATTCTTCACGATCATAATTTTTTGGAAGGTCGATCCACCCTAAAAAGTCGCTTCCTGCTCCAGTTCCATTATGTAATGCTTCATGCGCCGCTGTTACAGCACCTTGCATATGATCAATTTCATGCTGACTAAAAAAACTCAGTGCTTTTGAATAATCAAAGCGTACGTTCTCCATTTTTCAGCCTCCCTAATTTTTAAAAAAATTCTCTTTTTTACTTTATCTAAAGCAACGTAAAGAATCAAGCTTTCTTGAATAAGTAAATGTATTAAATTAACTTCTATAGACAAACTTAAGCCATTTTTGATTACACTTACATGTCAATTCCGCTTTATAATGCTGCCGTTAAAATATTAACAACATCTTCTTTAGTTAAAGACTTAAAATTGCCAAACTCGCCACGGTTAGAGGCAAGCTCAGCCATTTTCTCAACTTGACTTTCATCAATGTTGTAATCAGCTAAACGGGTCGGTGCACCTAAAGAGGTCCAAAATGCGGACAAGGCTTCAATTCCCTCAAGAGCTATTTCTTGGTCCGTTTTGTCAATAGGGTCAACTCCTAGAACACGAGTTGCTAATTGAACATGACGACTAATACGCTCATTTAACGTATAGCGAAGCCAATGCGGAAATAAAATTGCTAGACCTCCTGCATGTGGGATATCGTATACAGCTGATACAGCATGCTCCATATTGTGTGTTGCCCAATCGCCCCGTAACCCCATCTGTGTAATTCCATTTAATGCCATCGTCCCACAATATAGGATTGTCTCACGATGCTCTTCGTTATCCAAGTCTTCTAACAGCTTCGGAGCTGTTTCCATTACCGTTAGTAAAATAGATTCCATAATCCGATCCTGTAATGCCGTATTTTCAGCTTTGTGAAAATAAGCTTCAACCACATGGCTCATCATATCAACCATACCATATACCGTTTGATCTTTCGGGACTGATACGGTGTTTTTCGGATCGAGAATGGAGAATTTAGGAAACGAAAACGGGCTACTCCATCCTAACTTTTCATTGATTTCCCAGTTTGTGATAACAGATCCAGAATTCATTTCAGAACCAGTAGCAGCAAGTGTTAAAACAGTACCGAGTGGAAGCGCGTTTACTGGTTGCACTTTTTTTGTGATAACTTCCCAGATGTCACCTTCATACTTTGCTCCTACAGCGATTGCTTTGGAGGCATCAATGACACTACCTCCACCTACAGCAAGAACCAGTTCAATTTCATTTTTGCGACAAAGTTCAATTCCTTTTTTGACAGTAGTCAGTCTTGGATTAGGCTCAACACCTGCAAGTTCTGTCAATTGAAGACCTGCTTCACTTAGTTGACCTGTCACAAATTCATATAGACCATTTTGTTTAATGCTTCCTCCTCCGTAAACGAGCAAGACTTTTTTGCCATAGTTCTCGACTTCTTTCACTATTTTAGCGTTTTGACCTTTTCCGAAAACCAGCTTTGTAGGATTATAAAAAGTAAATAGATTCATTCAAATCTCCCCCTCTTCCCCCTTATTATTACCAACCACATTAGAATTGTAAACGATTGGCACTTGGACTTCTGTATATTTACGTAATAAATTCCTCATTCTAATTGGTGAAACACAACAAATGGAGTTGTGTAAAGACATTTTCAAGAAAATGTCTATAACCCTTACTGGAGGTGATTAATGTGAGCGGTATTCAACGTACAGCATTAGTTCTAGCGATTATTGGTGCAATAAACTGGGGACTTATCGGTTTTTTCCGTTTTGACCTTGTTGCAGCCATTTTCGGTGGTCAAGCAGCAGCTTTTTCCCGTGTCATTTATGCCCTAGTTGGTTTAGCAGGTCTATATTGTATTTCCATCTTATTCAAGCCCGATGAAGAGCTTGAACGTGCTCCTGAAACACAACGTTAATAAAGAGAGGGGTCTGCTCATTATGAGATCAGACCCCTTTTTCTTGTTAAAGAAGTGGATAAAGGACAACATTTTGAATCCATGTTTATGACTAAAAAAGAAGTACTCACCTCAAGGTAAGTACTTTTTTTTTAATTATTATTTTTTAGCACGTTTATTTAAATCTGCTTGGATTTCGTTTGATTGTTTTAACCACTCTTTTAGCTTATCTTCTAATGTGTTAAAACCTTGTTGTTGTTGTTGCTTTTGTGGTGCAGGCTTACGACCGCCACCACCGAATCCACCGCCACCGCCAGCTGGACGAGGTTTAGCTGGACGAGCTGGACGCTCTGGAGCTTCTTGGGTTGCACGAATCGATAGTGAAATTTTTCCTGACTCCTCTTCAACATTCATAATTTTCACTTTTACTTCGTCTCCAACTTTAAGAACATCATTGATGTCCTTAACGAAACCATGTGCAACTTCTGAAATATGAACTAATCCTTGCTTTTTTTCGTCTAGAGCTACAAACGCACCAAATGGCTTAATGCCAGTTACTTTTCCTTCTACAATACTGCCTACTTCATAATTTGACATATACATACATCTCCTAAATAATTTTTAACCTTTTAATTTTAACATAATTAATGAGTTTACGCAAAAATAGGTTTCTTCCTATAATTGTTAGTAAGAAACTATACCCTAATCCCCTCTGCCTAAAACATATAATCATAAAAAACGTTAAGGTTTGTAGTACTTCTCCCCCTTAACGTTTCATTGTTATTTTGCCTTTAATTCTCCACGTTCAAGAAATCGTTCCTCAAGTTCGATGTGAAGGTCACGCTTATATTTTTCTAACTTATATCCATCTCTTGAATCAATCAATGTTATTACTTTTCCATCTTTGCCCATTCGACCTGTTCGTCCAGCACGATGCAAATAACTGTCAGGACTTGCCGGGGGATCTAGCTGGATAATATGAGTTACATCCTCTACATCCAACCCTCTTGCTGCCACATCTGTTGCGACAAGTATATGTGTATCCCCTTTTCGGAATGAGTTTAGGGCATGCTCACGTTCCTGTTTCGCTTGATCTGATGAGAGAGCAAGCGATTTAATCCCTTTATATGAAAATTTTTCTGCGGTTTCGGCCACTTTATCAAGTTGATTCACAAACACAATCCCTCGCTCAATTTTCTCAGCATGTATTAGTCTCCTTGCAACATCGATCTTATCACGCGTATCAACTCGAATGTACACATGATCAACATTATCAGTGTGTAGTAACCCACCCTCAGCTTCTATTTGGACAACAAAAGGTGCAGCATCACTCACTTGTTCTGCAAAATCCTTAGGAATCGTAGCGGATACAAATAAAAATTGTGTTTGTTGCCCCGCACGTTTCGCTATTTGCATCGTTGCTTCCCATGAAGGACGCTCTGACATCATGCGATCAGCCTCATCCACTGCCACCACTTTCACTTCGTGTAGTTTCAACTTCTTCATATCAATTAGCTCAAGCAATCTCCCAGGTGTACCTATTGCTAGTTGTGGCTTTTGTTTTTTTAATTTCTCAACTTGACGCTTAATATTAGCGCCACCAATGAATGCGCCAATTTCAATGGCTTCATGCTTTGTTAAACTCCTTGCTACTTCTACGACCTGCATCGCAAGCTCTTGTGTCGGTGCCAAAACAACAACTTGAAGATTCTTTTTCTCTTTTTCAATCTTGGCTAATGCCGGAAGTAAAAAGGCAAGCGTCTTTCCTGTTCCAGTTTGCGAACGCGCAATTAAATTTTGACCTTCTAATGCTTCTGGTATCATTTTAGACTGAATATCCGTCGGTTGATGTACTCCTTGTTCTGTTAATGCTTCTGCAAGATAACTCGGTAAACGATCAAATGTAAATGTATCACTCATGTTATTCCCTCTTTCTATCATAGCGCCTTTATTCGGCGTTTTCTTTCCACTGTCTCTTCTGTTAATAGATGTAGCTCATTTAAAAAGGCTTGTTGAAACGATCCGATGCCTTCTTCTTGCGTCCTAGCAAAAGCTGCTTCACCAGCAACCCCGTAATAGCTAACAGCATATACAGCAGCTTCAGCTAAGTTATGTTTCCAAACAGCTACAAAAGCCCCGATTACAGCTCCTAATAAGCAGCCTGTCCCAACTACTTTTGTTAACCAAGGATGTCCATTATGAATAGCATGCACAATCGTACCATCTGAAATAATATCAACTTCACCTGTTACGACACTCACACAATTAAATTCCATTGCTGCCTGTTTTGCAAGTGCGACATTATCTCCGGAAATTGCACCATCAACGCCTTTTACACTTGCTTCAACCCCAATTAAGGAGGCAATTTCTCCCGCATTCCCTCTTAAAATGGACACTTCTACCTGATTAAGAATTCGTTTACTCATGTTCGTGCGAAAAGGTGTTGCTCCTGCACCAACAGGATCAAGAATAACCGGCACACCTGCACGATTGGCAGCTTGTCCAGCAATAATCATATTGTCTATTTGTTCTTTCGAGAGCGTTCCAATATTAAGCAATAACGCTCCTGCTACACTAGCTAATTCTGCAACTTCTTCATTTGCATAAGCCATTACCGGTGAAGCCCCTAACGCAAGCAACCCATTTGCCGTAAAATTAGTCACAACAACATTGGTCATACAATGAATAAGTGGATTTTCGTTTCGAACTTTTGTTAATAACATATCACACACACCTTCCCACTCAGGTCGTACTTAATATGAGAAAATCTTACCTTTTTTTGCTAATAAAAACAAACGAAACATTTCTCTAACAAATATGTATAAAAATAAAAAGCCTGCCTATAATAAATAGTAAATCGTATTCCCCCTACGAATAAGGCAAGAGCAAACGCTCTTGCCAATTTTTTTAGAAAAACTTGGCTCCCGCCAACTAAATTAGTAAACACACTAACACTCATCCTACCCACAACACATAACCGAAGTTTGACAATCCGGCGGTGGCCTTAGTTTTTCTTACTTCCTATCGGATCTCCTCACTCACCCGGAATAACTGGAGGAAGAATTCTTTGCCCTGTTTCTTCCTCCAGTTATGTAGGGCGCTCGAACTCCCTTTCTTTTCTACCTACTATATGGATCAACAAACTCTGGTCCGCCAACGAAATTGAAACACACTAACACTCATCCTACCCACAACACATAACTGAAGTTTGACAATCCATAAAAATAAGCTGAGGTCGAAACACCTTATGTATTTCAACCTCAGCAACGAAGAAACTCTATTTTACAACAATGTCTTTAATAAACGATCAATTCTCTCTACCGATTGTTCTAGATTATCCATAGAAGTTGCATAAGAACAGCGAATGTGTCCTTCTCCACCTTCTCCAAATACATGACCGGGAACAACGGCTACACGTTCTTCTAATAATAATTTTTCTGCAAACTGCTCAGATGTCAATCCTGTCTTTTCAATTGATGGAAACGCGTAAAAAGCACCACCTGGCTTGTGACAAGGTAACCCAATCTCAGTGAACGACTTCACGATATAATTACGTCGCTGTTTATACGACTGCTTCATCCGCTCAAGGTCATCCATTCCACTTTTTAATGCTTCTAATGCACCGTACTGTGCCATAGTTGGGGCACACATCAAGCTATACTGGTGTAATTTCAGCATTGCAGCAAGTAAATCAGGCGAAGCTAAGACAAACCCTAAGCGCCAGCCTGTCATAGCAAACGATTTTGAAAATCCTGAAATTAAAATCGTTCTTTCTTTCATATTTGGAAGTGAAGCAAAGCTAACAGGCTTTTCGTCATAACTTAACTCAGCATAGATTTCATCTGAAAAAACAAGCAAATCATGGCGTTCTACGACTGCTGCAATTTCTTTCATTTCTTCACCGGTCATCGTTGCTCCTGTTGGGTTATTCGGAAAACATAACATCAATGCCTTTGTTCTATCTGTAATAGCAGCTTCTATTTGGGAGGCAGATACTTTAAAATCATCGTGTCTATTCGTTCCGACTGCAACCGGAACACCTCCTGCCATTTGCACCAACGGTACATAGGACACGAAGCTAGGTTCGACAATAATGACCTCATCCCCTTCATCAAGGATGGCACGCATTCCGATATCAATTGCTTCACTAGCCCCAACCGTCACCAAAATTTCAGTTTCCGGATCATAACTAGTAGCAAAACGTCTTTGCATATATGCAGAAATTTCTTTTCTTAATTCTATGATCCCCGCATTAGCCGAATAAGCGGTGAACCCTCGCTCGAGCGATGAAATACTTGCTTCACGTACATTCCAAGGCGTGACGAAATCAGGTTCGCCAACACCAAGCGAAATAATATTATCCATTTTTGATGCCAAATCAAAGAACCGTCGAATTCCTGACGGTTTTATCGTTTGAACACGTTTAGAAAGACGTGTATTCGTTTTGAGTTTTGCCATTACGGAGTCACCACAATTCGATGGTCTTCTTCTCCTTGGTCAAACACGACACCATCATGCTTATACTTTTTTAATTGAAAATGAGTTGTTGTTGAAATAACCGTATCGACCGTCGAGAGCTTTTCTGATACAAATCGAGCTGTTTCTGACATTGTCTTCCCTTCAATCACAACGGAAAGATCATATGCACCAGACATTAAATACAATGCCTTAACTTCTGGAAAACGATAAATTCTCTCAGCCACTTCATCAAAGCCAACACCACGCTGAGGCGTAACCTTGACATCGATAACCGCAGTTACTCCTTCTTGTTTCTCCACTTTACTCCAGTCAATGACCGCCGAATAACCAAGAATCACTTTCTCATCTTCTAATGTTTTCAAGATGTTCTGTACTTCTTCTTCTGTTGCATCAACCATTTTTGCAAGAGTTGGTACTGCTACTCGACCATTTTCCTCTATAATTCTTAATACTTCAACTGCTGTTTGATCCATTACTAATCCCCTTCCGCAAAATAAGCGTATGGTAGCTAATCTTTTGGTTTATCATAACATACCGAACAACAGTAACAAATGTCATTCTTCTTATTATTTTTATATTTTTTATCATACTTCTTGATTATTTTCTCACAGAAATGGGTAAATAATGTACATCTAGAACGTTTACTCTAGGTAGCCCAATATAAAGGAGATTGTATCATGAACTCACCACGTTATGCCTTACTTATCATAGATATGATTAATGATTTGGAATTCTCTAGCGGGTATCAATTATTCCCTTATGCCTTACAGTCTGCTAAAAATATCGCTACATTGAAAGAGCGTTTAAAAAAACATGCAATACCAATTATTTATGTGAATGATAATTACGGAAAATGGCAATCAGATTTTCGCTATCTTGTTTCACATTGTTTAAAAGAAAATGTTCGTGGAAAACCAATTGCTGAGATCATGGAACCAGAAGAAGACGATTACTTTGTTTTAAAACCAAAGTACTCTGGCTTTTTTGCAACTCCCTTGCAATTATTACTTGATCACTTACAAGTAAACACATTGATCATAACTGGCGTTGCCGGTAATATGTGTGTTCAATTCACAGCAAATGATGCCTATATGCGAGATTATAAGCTTTACGTGCCCGCCGATTGTGTTGCTTCTAACACGATCGAAACAAATGACCATGCTCTACAATTAATGGAGGATGTATTAAAAGCAGACATCTCTCCTTCTTCAACAATTCTTACATAAGGAAAAGGAGAATGGCACAAAAGAATCCTACCCCAACTAGTCAGCAGTATATAGAGGAATTGAGTCTTTACACAACGTCATAAACACTAGTGGATCAGATCCTTTTGTTTTCAGTCACCCTCTTATCCAAACGAATTCTATTAGGCATCACCAGTTTTCACAACTTTTATGTTGTTACCACTTGCAAAGTCAATCATTTTGCTTGTTACATCTTCAGGTTGAAACCGTTGAAGTTTAATTCTAAATCCTTTTTTTAGATAAACAAGCAGAATCGACTTTTGTCCTATTTGAATAACATTCAATTTCTCAATCTCTCTTGCAAGTATTGTTCTTTTCTTAACCGCAAATCCAAAGATTTCAATCACATATATCAGTTTGTCCTCTACTATTTCTAACTGGTAGCTCATAGTAATGGCAGCAAAGAATATAAAAGCAAAACTATAGGCTATATACGTCCACAAAGTTGACTCTAACGCGTACGCGTAAGTAATTGTTAAGATAAATAAAAGAATCCATAAAAATTTTGGCTCCTTAGCCTGATAAGTCATAATACACAACCTTCCTGTCAAGAAACAAAAATTCAATCGTTGCTTCATGTAGACAATAATACCTTTATTATACACGAATTTGTCTAAATATCCGAAAGGGAATTCCTTATCACTGAATAGAAAAGGAGAACAACATGCAAAAACATTCGTTTATGAATCTATTTATTCACAAATTAAAAACCGACCCAATACCAGATTGGGCAGCAACTCTTGCTTATTACTTTATGCTTTCAATTTTCCCACTGCTAATCTTTCTTTTAGCACTTATCCCCTATTTTCATTTTGATATCAATACGATCTATGGATTTATTAACGATTATGTGCCAGAAGAACTTGCAGACCTTTTTTCAACAACGATATTAGAAGTCATTAGTGAACCACAGGGCGGTTTAGTGTCATTTGGGGTAATAGCAACAATTTGGTCTGCTTCTAATGGTGTCAATGCCTTAGTACGAGCTGTAAACCGCTCCTACGGCATTGAAGAGACAAGAAACTTTATCACACTCCGTCTCCTTTCTATTGTACTAACCATTGCCATGATTATTGTTATTGTTGTTACCTTGTTATTGCCCGTATTTGGTCACGTCATCATTCAAAGTCTAGAAAAATATTTCTTTTTGCCACCTGAAACAGCCACCATTCTGAATTCCTTACGTTGGATCGTTGGAATTGGCTTAATGACACTTGTTCTTATGGTACTATATTCGATCGCGCCTAATGTAAAATTAACAATTAAACAAGTGATACTTGGAGCGGTTACAGCAACAGTTGGTTGGCAAGTTATTTCCGTCTTATTTTCGACTTATGTAAGCAACTTTGGAAACTTCACAGCAACTTATGGAAGTCTTGGTGGTGTGATCATTCTAATGCTATGGTTCTTTCTAACAGGAATCATTCTTGTCATAGGAGGAGAAATCAACGCAACATTGTATTTACAAAAGCAGAAAAAGGCTTAATTCTAGCACTTCCCTGAAAAACTTCAATTTTGAATGAATAAATTAATGAGAATTGGAGATGATGGTATCAGAATGCATGGTGAATCAAAGAATGAGGAGATGACAAGGAAATGAATAAAACAGAACTTGTGCAAGCTGTTGCAGAACGCACACAATTATCGAAAAAAGATGCCGGGAGTGCCGTCAACGCTGTATTTGATTTAATTGGAGAGTCTATGTCTAAAGGGGAAACTGTTCAACTGATTGGCTTTGGAAACTTCGAAGTCCGCGAGCGCGCGGCTAGAAAAGGTCGTAACCCACAAACTGGTGAGGAAATTGATATTGCCGCAACAAAAACACCAGCGTTTAAAGCAGGAAAGCAATTAAAAGAAGCAGTAAAATAAAATAAAAGACGGCATGGCCGTCTTTGGGAAGCAATGAGCAAAGCCGTTGCTATGATTTTAAGCCTTTTAGGAGTGTTTTTTCCTAAAAGGCTTGCAACGTGCGAAGCCATTACTCAACTTTACGTATATTCTATTCTTACTCACACGAGCATTACGACTCTTGATATGGATTGACTTCTTCTGGCTTTTGATAGGTTACGTATGTGTTCGCTATCATATCATGAATGCTTCTCTTGTCTTTTCGAAAAGCAACCATGAAGATACTGACAATAAATGCGATACCTAACGTAATCACATAAACAAAGCCCGCAACGATCACACGTAAGAGCATCGTACCAAATGTAACGTTACTTCCATCTAATTTCACAATGCGAATACCAAGCATTCGTTTTCCAACCGAGTATCCATACCAGAATATCGGAAGTAATAATGAATACAGCACATTAATTATCCCATCTAAAATATCTCTCGTATCGGAGCTTAAATTAATTAATGCTGCAATAATAAAGAGCGAACCACTTATCAGTAGCCCATCAAGAATACTTGCTCCGAGCCGAACCCAAAAACCAGCAGGACGTTCAATCATCATAATTCCCCCTTCTCTACTTCCATAAGCTTAAATGATAAACACACTTTTTTAACAACACTATTATAGCTCGATTACCATGCTACTGTACACAGCCCACTTAAATGTTAACCACCTCACAAAAACATATTGACATACTTACAATTCCTAATTAATCTAATGTTAACCAAATTCACAAAAGAGGTGAACAAATGTCCGGTAAAAAAACGAACATTCGTACCGTTGATCTAGTATTAGTTGCCATGTTCGCAGCATTAATGGCAATTGGAGCCAATATTACTTCATTCCTTGTAATCGGTTCCGTTCCTATTACCATGCAAACCCTTTTTGCTATTTTAGCTGGAGCTTTACTCGGAAGTCGCTTAGGCTCTTTAGCAATCATTGTTTATTTATTAGTTGGACTTGTTGGATTTCCTGTTTTCTCGCAATTTTCAGGAGGGCTTAGAACGCTTGTTAGTCCGACATTCGGCTTCCTACTTTCCTTTATTCTTGTTGCTTTTATTACAGGTCTGATTATTGAAAAAAGCAAGAAAAAGGTATTGCCAACTTTCATAATTTCTTGTTTTGTAGGTCTTATTATTAACTATGTGGTGGGTACTCATTATATGTATTTCGCATTTCAATTCCTTACAGGAATTGAAGCAGTCAGTTACCAAGTCGTATGGGCTTGGATGGTTGCACCTGCAGTGAAAGATGTAGTTCTTACCATTTTTGCTGCAATTCTTTCATCAAGGATTTATCACACAGTAAACAGACGCCGAGGAAAAGTATCCAATCACGCTGCATAGTAAGAGGGGTTACCGAAAGGTTGCATTTCACCTTTGGTAACCCCTCTTTTAAGATTGTACCTCTACATTATTAATTCGATAATTTTCTTTTTCTTTAACGATTGATACAGTTAAACTAACATGGTCAATAGGTGGGTATCCTAACTTTCCAAATTGACTTTGTCCATAAGAACTATCTTCAGAATAAAATTGAACCGGAACATTATCAGCAACAATTACAATTTCTCCTGTTGCAGACTCATGTATATGTAAATCTTCACTTACAATCATACGCACCCCAGGGTTAAACACCGTTTTCCGTGTTACTTCGTAATAGGACGCTTCACTCTCCCGCAAAAAAGATTGGAACTGATCCTTGTAAAAATATTTTCCATCATTCTCAACATAAAGCTCATTTAATAAGTTAATCATTCCCTCGTCTGTCATAAACTCCTCGAGTAGTAAACGTATTGACTCATCCGTATGATACCTTTTGTTAAAATAGCCTTCATCATCAAGCATGTGATAGGCAAATAATTCATGTACCTGTGTGAAAAATTCATCATAGAAGGAGAGAACAGCATTTTCATCTATTTCTTGTTGATGACACCCTGTTAGCAATACACTGATTAACCCGAAACCAACTATCCACTTTTTCATATCTCTCTCACCTCTAGTAATCTCTATCATATTAGACGCGCAAAAGATGGAAAAGGTTTCAAATAATGACAATGATTATGAATTAATTAAAAAGAGACCACTAAAAAAGTCAAAACCGAAGGCCACTGAAAAAGCAATAAGCGTAGTCGTTTCCTTGTTTTAAAGCCCGCTATGAGTAGGTTTCTCAATCCGCGGGCGCGCAACGTGCGGAGCCATTTCCGCTTCCTCGATGACTTTTTCAGTGGCCTCCAAAACCGACCTTTTTCAATGAATCTCTTTTTTCTTTTATAGTATCATTGATGCTAACCACCCAAATAGAAATAGCGGGATATTAAAGTGTAAAAAGGTCGGCACACATGTATCCCAAATATGGTTATGTTGTCCGTCTGCATTTAAACCTGCCGTTGGCCCTAGAGTACTATCTGAAGCAGGTGCCCCTGCATCTCCTAGAGCTCCAGCCGTTCCTATTAAGGCAATAATCGCAAGCGGTGAGAAACCAGCCGCTAGACCAAGTGGTACGAATAACGTAGCAATAATGGGAATCGTCGCAAACGATGATCCAATTCCCATTGTAATAAATAACCCTATGACAAGCATAAGAAGAGCTGCTGCCGCTTGGCTTTCGCCAACGATCGTTGACGCTTGCGTGACGAGTAACTCAACATGTCCGGTCTCACGTATTACTGCTGCAAATCCTGATGCTGCCAACATTACGAAGGAGATAAATGCCATCATTTTCATCCCTTCTGTCACCACACCATCTGCTTCCTTCCACTGTAGCGAACCACTTACAAGTAGAACAACGAGACCAGCAAGTGCTGCAATAATCATAGATTCTGATAGTTGTTGAACAACAAGTGTTGCAATGATCGAGATAACAGCAGATCCAACCGACCATTTTGTAAATTGGTGCTGATTGGCCTGAACCCCTACAATATTGCGATCTTCATACTGTCTACTTTTCCGATACGTAATAAAAATAGCAATGAGCAACCCTGCAACAAGCCCTAGTGTTGGCAATGCCATCGCCTTTGGTATATCTGATAGTACAATGACTAAACCATTTTCCGCCATATTATCTGCAACGATTTCATGAAAGATAAGTCCAAATCCGTACGGCAAGAAAATATACGGAGCTGTTAAACCAAACGTTAAAACCGTTGCAATCGCACGCCGGTCTACACCTAATTCATTTAATATTTTCAAGATTGGCGGAATTAATATAGGTATAAACGCAATGTGAATTGGAACAACATTTTGTGAGAAACAAGAAACAAGTGCTAGTAAAAAGAAAATGAGTGCTTTTGATAATGCTTTTTTTCTTGAGTCTTCATTTCGACCTACTAATTTAATGACCCAATTAACCATTACGTCTGGTAATCCCGTTCGAGCGATCGCAACTGCAAACGCACCAAGAAGGGCATAACTAAGTGCAACCGTGGCACTTCCTCCCAACCCACCAGTAAAAACGTCTACCGTCTGATCAAAGCCTAAACCACCTAAAAGGCCTCCTACTAACGCACCGATCGCAAGTGCGATTACTACATGAACACGCACTAAACTAAGAATTAACATAACAAGCACTGCAATTAAAACGGCATTCATAAATCCACATCCAAATCCTTTAGTTTGTTAAATCACTAATATGATAAAGCACTCAACTAAATTATCATTATATTGAAATACTGTCAATGATATTTTTAACATAATAAAAAGAGACATTCTTTCTTTGAACATCCCTCTTTGCTTGCTTTATGATTGATGTGCGCTTGTCATCCATTCAACAATTCCAATGTTTTGTTCACTTCGCAGTTGTTCAACGTTTTGATGCCCAAGAATCTTACCATCTTTAATGAGAATGACTTCATCCAAAATTGTTTCGATATCTCTAATTTCATGAGTTGTCACAAGGATAAGTTGTTTTTCAAGATCAATAAAGGAAATCAAACCTTTTACTATCGAATCACGAACCATAGGATCAAGTCCCGACAGTGGTTCATCCATTAAAATAATTGGTACTTCACGCGCTAGAGTTAATACGAGTTTCAAGCGACCGCGATTCCCCTTTGAAAGGTGTTTGAGCTTCGCATTCAAGTCTAACTTCATAAACGTTCGTATTTCCTCTGCTTTCTCTCTGTTAAAGTCAGGAAATTGCGTAGCATAATAATTGATCGTTTCTCCAACGTTATAAAAGCTATAATATTCATCAAGCTCCGAAAGGTATGAAACATGAGTCGCTATCCGATTCACTTTCACGCCGTTAATTGTAATTGTGCCTTTTGATGGGTGTGTGAGACCAGCAATTAATTTTAGTGTAGTCGATTTCCCACTACCGTTTTCGCCGACAAGACCAACGATCTTCCCTGGTGATAACTCAAGATTCACATCCCGCAATGCTACTTTTTTGATAAATTTTTTGGTTACCAAATTTAGTTTAATCATCAACTTGCACCTCCCTACCGCTTTTCAAATAACTCTTTAACCCTGCTTCAATTTCTGCGTCACCATAACCCATTTCATGCATGCCTTTTACAAATTCTGAAATTTCTACCTGTTTTAATTGCTCTCGCATAACTGCTAATATCTCCTCATTTTCAGTGACAAAGGTTCCCTGTCCCCGTTTCGTTTCCACAATGCTCATCCCCTCTAATTCCCTGTACGTTCGTTGAACCGTATTCGGATTCACGCTTGCTTGTATCCCCATCTCACGTACGGACGGAAGTTTATCACCTGGTTTCAATTCTCCACGTAATATTTGTTTTTTGATCCGTTCTGCAAGTTGGCTATAGATGGGCTGTGATGAATGGAACGTATCTGTCATAAAATTACACCTCTACTTTTCGGTCGAGCATCCAACAAGCTGCAACGAATAAGAGGATGGCAATGACTGTCTCAATTAAATAAACACCAAGATAGAGACTAAGATTCCCTACTTCTGTCATGACTTCTGTTCCCGTTTCTAGATTCATCGAAAAACCTATGCTCTCCGTAATGCCAGTAAGTTGAATCTCTCCCCATTGTGTTAGTAATCCATACAAACTAGTTTCTTTAAAAGCGTTAAAAATCGTTGTTAACAAAGTAAAAATCGCTATCGTTGCTAGAAAACTTAAAAATGACCCTAAATGACGATTTATTAATAAAAAAATCATCCAATAAAAGATAGCATAAATTCCAAAGGTAAGTGCGAGCAAGATTAAGTGCGTTCCTCCGAAAAAGCTTACACTCGTTACATCAATCAGTTGTAGGTGCTCTGAAAATAGGACGGATTGATTTAGTGCTATTAAAAGGGTCGTTCCTGTAACAAACAGTGTGAGCAACATCGATATAAAACCAGCAACTAGTTTTGCTAACAAAAGTCCATACCCTGGCATCGGACTATGAAGCCATAAATGTAAATTTTTCCTCTCAGCTTGCAAACTTGTTAACATGTAATACACTAAATAAAAAATTTGAAAACCAGTTGCGAAAAGCGCAACCCCTTGTACAACTTCCCATGTAAAACCATTACGTGAACCAATATATCCTGCAACAACTGTTAAAATAACAAACGTAATAATCGGCCCTAAAAAGGCTGACATTCCTAAACGCAACTCTTTTTTCAATAAACTGACCCATGCATTCATATTTACCTCCTCATATTTCTCAGTATTAGTGTACTAATTAGATAGTACACTAATACTAAAATACAGTCAATGAAATAAACGCCTAATTTCAAAATCGTATGAGTAAGTAATTACAGTAGACAGGAAAGCAAGCAAGGATTAAGCGAGTAAAACATATTAATTGTTCACAGGTTATGTGAAACAGAGAAAAAAGACTGTTGAGATTTCTCTCAACAGTCTTATTCTCTGTTTTATTCGTGTGCTGCAATTTCTTCTTCAAGTAATTCTAACATTTCACGACCTTCGTCACCAACAACTTCATCGCGGAAGAAATCACGTACTGGTAAAGCTAATTCACGGAATGCTTCACGTTCTTCTTCTGTTAATTCAATTACTTCTGTAGGATTATCTGTGTTATTAATAATTGAATCTAGTAATTCTTCGTTCATTTCAGCTTGCATTTCAAAGACTCTTGGTTGCATTTCCTCAACCGTCTCATCAATTAACGCACGAATGTCATCTGGTAAGCCGTTATAAAAGTCTGGGTTAACCGTTGACATCGCTACATAGTTGTTATGGTTAGAAATCGTCATATGATCTTGTACCTCATGGAATGAAGCATCTTCAATAAAGAAGATTGGATTTTCTTGACCATCTACAACACCACGATCAAGTGAAGTATACAATTCAGACCAGCTAAGTGGAGATGGATCTGCACCATACGCCTCATATGATCTCATAATTAAAGGTGATTCTTGTACACGCATTTTAAATCCTTCGAAATCAGCAGGTGTGCGAAGTTCGTTGCTTCCCGTCCACTGCATAGCCCCTTCAGTGAAATAAGCAAGTGGCTTAATATTATGAGCTTCGTACATACCAGATAAATGTGTATGTAGTGCTTCACTTGTATTTAAAATTTCTTGTGTTACTTCTTGATCATCTGGGAAAAGGAATTGAAGAGCAAACACTTGACCTTCAGCTACCATCCCGCCTGTAAACCCAGGTGAAATAATCGCAAATTCAACAATGCCATTTTGAAGTTGCTCAACCTGATCCACTTCACTACCTAGCGCACCAAATTCAAAAACATCAATGTTGATTTGCCCGTCTGACTTTTCATTAATCAAATCAGCAAACTCCGCCGCATACTCATATTGCACTTGACCTTGAACTTCCTCTGTTACAAATTGCCAGTTATAAGTCTCTTGTGATTCAGTAGCTGCTCCATCATCGCTTGTACCATCATCGGCAGCTCCCGCACCGTCATCTGTTCCAGCTTCTTCGCTTCCACATGCAGCGAGACTCATTGTTAGCGCTCCTGCTAAAGCAATTGCCTTCCATCCTCTTTTCTTAAAAAACATCAAATACCCCCTGTAAAATTTAATCTATTATTAAGGAAACCTCTCTATCTAGGTAGCGATTGTACTACAACAAAAAGAGTGAAATTTCCTCAAATAGTATAATTAACACCGATGCGATAAGTAGCATCACAATGTAAGGCGGTGTGCCTTTAATAACATCCAAATAGGATTTATTAAACACCGCACTGGCGGTAAATATATCAACCCCAAACGGTGGTGTCGCTGAACCAAGTGCTGCTTGGAACGTAATGACAATCCCTAAATGAATTGGATCAACCCCAGCAGCCATAGCCGCTGGATAAAAGATCGGCGTTAAAATTAAAATAACAACAATCGGATCAACAAACATACAGCCTATGAAGAAAAAGATTGCGACAATCAACAAGACTTGTAAGGCTGTCGGGTCTGAACCAAGTACTGTCTCTGTTAACATTTGTGGAATTCTCGCATATGAAATGAGCCACGAAAAGGCTTGACCTGCTGCAACTAGAATAAAAACAGCTGATGTTACGAGACCTGTTGAGAGAGCAATTTTTGGCACATCTGGTATTTTAATTGTCCGAAAGATTAGTAGTTCAAGGATAAGTGCATAAAGAACTGATATCCCAGCTGCCTCAGTCGGGCTGAAAATCCCGAAATAAATCCCCCCAACAATAATGGCAGGAAACCCTAATGGAAATAGTGCCTTTACTGTTACTTTCCAGCGCTCTTTCCAGCTATATTTTGGTGCTAATGGTATGTTAAATATTTTTGCATGAATAAAACTATAGATCGCAAACATCGCAAATATTAGTAACCCGGGGCCAATTCCAGCTATAAATAAGTCTCCTACTGACACTCTAGGAGCAGCTAATGCATAAATAATCATTCCAATACTCGGAGGAATTAGTAAAGCAATATCACTTGCATTAATAATTAAAGCAATCGCACTTGAATCTTTGTACCCTACTGATAAAAGTCTTTTTCGCATTGGTGTACCAATGGCTACAACCGTTGCTTGAGTTGATCCGGAAATGGATCCAAATAATGTACAAGCTGCTGCGGTTGTAATTGCATAACCCCCACGCAAATGTCCAATAAATGCACCTACAAAATCTAATAGCCGTTTCGATGTTTTTCCCGTCGACATTATGTCAGCTGCAAAGATAAACAGCGGAACCGCTAGTAGAACATAAGATGATATCCCTTCCATCATCTGTTGTACTAAAAACATAGGATCAATATTTGGCATGAAGAAAATTACAACAACAATTGCCGCAGCCATCATCGGAATCATCATTGGGAAGCCTAATAAAAGCAGCACGATCATGATCGTTAACATAGTTGCTATCATTCTTTAGTTTCCTCGCAGTCTTTGTTTAGTTTCTAAGCTATATGGGAAGTTTAAAATGTAAAGAACTAGCTCTTTTAGGAATAATCCTTCTTTTCTTGGGCCAAATAAACTTCCTTCTCTTTAATGTTCACCCACATATTCCGTAAAAATTGAATACCTCCAAGAACAAACCCTATTGGTACAAACATAGCAAACAAATAAACAGGTACTTGCATCGCCGTCGTCACACGCCCAGATGCAACAAGGGACATGAAATACTCATAAGCAAATACAGACAGTGTAAAGAGAATAAGGGCAGTAATCGCCGGGATAATAATGGCCAGCGCTTTACGAATAGGAAATGGAGCCATGTCATAAAAGGCAGACATACTAATATGCCTTCCTTTTCTTGCTGCGTAACTAATCCCCATAAAGGTTGCTACCGTAACAGCAAATCGACTTACTTCTTGATGAAAAGCCCAGCTTGAGCCTATTACTGCACGACTTATAACATTTCCAACAACCATAATAGCGATTAAGATAATAGAATAACTGAGTATTTGCTCTTCTATTTTCACTAACCACTTATCAAGTGTTCGTATGAAATTCAATGATTGACCCCCTCTCCTTTTACTGAATTATCAAATTTTAAAAAATAGTTCAAAAACACCAAGTACTAACATCATACTGGAAGAATGTTCCCAGCTCAAACGTGATATAAACGCTCGTTCTTGGTTAAATTTGCATATTTTCGCATCAGACCAGCTAACCCTGAAAATCTAGCCTAATCCTCCTCTCAACGCTTGTATATTCACAGATACTCAAGAGCGAACAAAAAAAGATCTAACCGCTAGCCCACATTTCTAGTTCATAAGTTGCCTTTTTTCACTAGATACATATGACTTTTTCGGTTAGATCGTTCAATTTACTTATTGCTGTATATCTTTATTTACTGCTAATTGTGCAAGAGTTCTTGCCATTGCCCCTGTCCCACCTAATGGCCCTAAGGTTGTCGCCTTTGACTGCCAAGCCGTTCCCGCAATATCTAAGTGAACCCAAGGGGTATCTTCAGCAAACTCACCGATAAATAAACCAGCCGTTATGCTTCCTGCTAATCTACCTGGAGCATTATTTAAATCAGCTACATCGCTCGTTTTTAGCATTTTCTTATACGGAGCGTAATTGGGCAAGCGCCAAATCCACTCACCAGTCTCAGCAGAAGCTTCTAGAATTTCTTCCATTAGTTCTTCATTGTTTGTTACTGCACCAGTCGTACAATCTCCAAGGGCTATTAAGACGGCACCCGTTAGTGTTGCTACATCGATGAGCGATGTTGCCCCTAGTTGTTTTGCATACGTAATTCCATCAGCTAAAATCAATCGTCCTTCAGCATCTGTATTTCTTACCTCAATTGTCTTGCCACTTAAAGATGTAATCACATCACCTGGTTTTAGTGCCGAACCGTTCAAAAGATTTTCTGATGATGGAATGACAGCAAGTACATTTACATTTGGTTTAAGAGAACCAATAATATCCATTGCACCAAGGACAGCAGCTGCCCCTCCCATATCCATCTTCATTTGATGCATGTTTTCACGAGGCTTTATCGAAATTCCACCAGAATCAAATGTTAATCCTTTGCCTACAAAACCAAGTAATTCATTGGATTGCTTGTCTCCACTATATTTTATGACAATCATTTTAGGGGGTTGATCGCTCCCTGCAGCAACAGCAAGTAAGGCTCCCATTCCCAACTTTTCCATTTCTTTGCGCTCTAGTACTTCATATTCAAATCCGTGTTTTTCTGCGAGCACCTTCGCTTCTTCAGCCAGGTCCGTTGGAGTCATCAAATTCCCAGGTGTATTCACAAGCTTACGGGCTCGATTTGTACCTAGTCCATATGTATAACCTTCATTAGCTGCCCGTTGCAGTAATTCTATTTCCTGACCATAGAGAGTAACATCCTTTAGCTGCTTGTCTACTTCATTAGTTTTTTCTTTGTAATCTAATACCTTATATGTACCAAGAGCAAGACCTTCACCTATTAAAACAGCAACATCAGTCTCACCAACTGACTCACACACAAAACTTTCAACTAAAAAAGCGATATTAATGCTTTTTTCCTTTTTTATTTGTTGACCTACTCTTGCTACTGCTTCACGTAAAGATTCTGTTGTTACGTCTTCTTTCTTGCCGAGTCCAACAACATAAATAGCTTCTGACTTTAGCTTCCCAAGTGGATACACCGTTGTCATTTCACCTTGTTTGGCAATTTTCTTTGTTTTCTTTAGCTTCGATACTTGATCATTAAGTAAGCGGTCCACTGCTTCTGCTCCTTGTGGGAATTCCTCCCCTTCAAAAATTCCGAATACTAATACATCATGCTCATTATTTCTTTCGAACGTTGGTAAAGATTTAAACAATCATAACACTCCCTTTTTTATTATCCTTTCCTATTATACATATTTCTGCCGTTTATTTCGATTTACGAAATTATATTCATTCAATAAAATCAGATTTGTTAACGAACACTAACATAACGAGAAGGCAATTTATGATATAATAAATCACAATCTTATTCACCCAGTTATTCGTTTTACACAAAAATTTAAGGGTATTAGAACTAAGTATATTATTGGTTGACCGGAAAGGACGTAATTTGAACAATGGAATTATTTAACAACTTCCCTTTATGGGCGGCATTATTCGCAATTGGGTTTGCTCAATTTGTAAAAGTCCCACTTGCTTTTATCGCAACAAGAAAATTAGAATGGTCTTTGCTAACTAGTACTGGCGGAATGCCGAGTTCACATTCAGCTGCTGTTACAGCATTGTCAACTGCCATTGCACTCGAATTTGGACTTGGTTCTTCCGTCTTTGCCATCGCTGCTGTGTTTGGAATCATAGTCATGTTTGACGCAACAGGTGTTAGACGCCATGCAGGTTATCATGCTACAGTAATTAATCAACTTGTTACAGACTTCAATAAACTCGTTGATGAAGTGAAGTCATGGCCTAAAAAAGAAGAAGTTGAGAAGCGCAAAGAACTAAAAGAACTCTTAGGGCATCAACCGATCGAAGTATTCTTTGGTGCACTCCTTGGCATATTTCTCACTCTTACGCTACACGTCATCGTCCATTAAAGTTAAACAATAATAAAGAGGTGATAACCTATGAGACTTATTTCCATTTGCCCAAGCAATACCGAACTAGTAGCCTATCTAGGTTTAACAGAACATTTGGTTGGCGTCGACGATTTTTCTGATTGGCCAAAACAAGTTAAGCAATTGCCTCGACTTGGTCCAGACCTATCCATTCGTATCGATGATGTTGAAGCACTCGAACCTGAGCTTGTTCTCGCCTCTCTGAGTGTTCCTGGAATGGAACGGAATGTTGAAGAGTTACAAAAACGAGGAATACCCCATGTTGTCTATAATCCCAATTCGTTAGCTGATATTAGACACAATTTTCTCGATCTAGGTAAAAGAACAAACTGCCAATTAAAAGCGCAACAAGTTATCAACGCATACGATAACTTTCTAAATACATATAAAGAGCACTCCAGTGGCATTGACCCAGTAAGCCTTTATTGGGAATGGTGGCCAAAACCCGTTTTCACTCCAGGTCAACAAAATTGGTTAACAGAAATTAGTCAACTTGCTGGTGGTCAGAATATTTATGCTCATACGAATAAAGCAAGCATTCAAACTGATTGGAATGACGTATACAATCATAATCCCGATCATATTTGTTTAGCATGGGTTGGCATTCAAACAGAGAAAATCAAAGCCGATTTACTATGGAAACGGCCGAATTGGAACAAACTACAAGCCTTACAAGAAAATCAAGTGCACATTTTGGAAGAAGATCTATATTGCCGTCCTTCGCCCCGATTGCTATTAGGGTTGAAAAAACTAGCCGCGATTCTTCACCCTAATCATATGCCAGCTAATGATGGAATTGATCCATTGCTATCATTTATATCAGAAAAAGAAAGAGGATGGCTCAATTGAGAGCCAACCTCTTCTTTTTCTTACTCAAACATTTGATTCCTAAATACCTGTACTGTCTCATCTTCATTTAAATTCATTAAATCTTCTTCTGAAAGACTTCCGTTACCTTTTTTCACAAGATACACTTCTACTTCTTGTTTGCCCCAATCATTAAATACATCCGTAACAGTTTCATAATACAAATCAATTTTGTCACCTTTAATAGCAGAACCAGTGTCTGCCACTACCCCATATCCATAACCTGGAATAAAAAGGATCGTCCCAATTGGATATACCGTAGGATCAGCTGCAATTGTTGAATATAGATCTCGCTTCACTTGAACCCCTGAAAATGTAATGCCATATCCCGGGTGATCGGGGTTTTTTCCTGTTGATTCGTATCCCGCAGTATAGCCAGTTGCTACAACCTTGTGTGAGGGATATTGCGACCAATCAACAGCCTCCTCTAATGAAACTGGAAACGAATTTACTTCCTGAGACATCGATAATTCTTCAGTTTTTACAGCTGGTAAGGCTCTTCTTTTAAATGAAGTCCCTTTAGAGGCAATGTCTCTCGCTGTATGTACGACTTCTTCCCGTTCATTTTCTAAGTTATCCATCATCCACTGTTGCAATTCTGCTGCACCCACACCAGAAAAAGTTTGAAATGTTGTAAAAAATGCTGCTACAAATAAGCCGGTCATGAAAAGACGACGACTCACTGTTTTCAAGCTTACCACAAATTTCACTCCTCTCTTGGATTCAGCATCCCCAGAGAAAAGAGAAATTATACAAATAAATTGATGGAAAATTTAAATAATATATTAATTTACACTATAACTATCTGTTAACATATAAAAAAGCAAGGAAAAAAGTAAAAAAACCAACAACAGTAGTACTACTAAAAAAGGTCGGTTTTAAAGCCCGCTATGAGTGGGTTTCTCATAGAGGGCGCGCAACGTGCGGAGCTATTGCCGCTTCCTCGATGGACTTTTTCAGTGCCCTTTCGGTTTTACCTTTTTCAGTGGCTTCCAACAGTGGAGGTTTTTTCTCTAAAACATTTGATATCCTCTTACACGTAGCATCTTAATTACGACACCAGCAATAATCGCTCCAATGAAACCACTTGTTAAGACTAAAACATCCACAACCTGAAGTGCTACCAAATCAGATCCAAGCATCATAAATGATGCTTGTGGTGAAATAAAATAATCAAAAAAACCAACGTCATCTACAATTAATACGACAATGATTGGATAAAAAAAGGCCATTATCCATGTTGAACGTAAAACCATATTTAACAAAAATCCAATTCCAAAAAACAGAATAAGAAAAAGGACCATTGAAATAACTAATTGTGGTAAATTCACATCTTGCACCCCCGTATTCTTTATAAGTTTACTGAACACTGAGGATTTAAGTCAACTAGAAAAACATGGCCCAAGGCAAGTTTCTCCTTTATGAAAGCTACTAGGAACTATTTGATCAAATTACGACCGTTGAACCGGCATATCTAATCTGACCGAATTCTCTCTGTTTGCCCGGCAATGAACCTGTATTAACCAAGTATCTTGGCATATAAAAAAGAGTGACTCAGTAAATACTAACTCACTCTTAAAATGAATGTATGAAAAGTCACCCTTTTGCTGACTTTTGCTTTTGCTCTTGCCCTTCCCCTTCGCACTGATAGCACGTTTCGCTTCCACCAAGTAACAGCTGAAAGTAACCAGTTCCTTCACAATAAGGACACTGATCCGTAATTGTTTCTGTATATGGACGTTTCACTTAAACCCCACCCCTTGTACGTGTAACATCATAGTAGAATATTATCAGAATCTTTACAATATTAAAACCTTGTGAAGTTATCTTACGGACTGATGTAAGCGCAAACAATTAAATCTTTCTAATTATTTTACCCTTATCCTTACTTTTTCAAGCACAAAAAGACGAATGCATAATTTGCATTCGTCTTCTCATTTTATTTACATTGGATTCTTTCCTCTTTTTAGGACAAGTCCAGGACCGCCAAGTAGGAATAAATAACGGTTATCGATCATCTTCTTCATGAAATTAGCAGATGTACCAAATAATTTTCTTGTACCGACAACACCGATAGCCTCTTTTCCACCAAGAGAAGCAACTGTTCCTTTAATATCTGGTTTAAAGGTTTTCAGTGAGTCACCTTTAATAAGTGCTGTAATGTTGTGGGAACACACTTCTGCCATTTGCATTGCAATTTGTGCAGTTGGAGGGTAAGGACGATTAATCTCTTCATTAATCATTAGAGCACAGTCTCCAATTACGAAAATATCTTGATGTCCTGGTGCACGTAAATCAAGGTCAACTTTAATACGTCCACGCATTGCCTCAAATCCTGACTTTTCAATGACAGAACTTCCACGTACGCCAGTAGCCCAAACAATCGTTTCTGCTTTGATTTCATCACCGCTTGCAAGGGTTACGCCTGTATCTGTCACTTCTTTAATTGGACAGTTAATTTTGAATTCTACTCCACGACTTTCAAGAAGATTCATTCCGTATTCAACTAACTCAGGATCAAATCCAGGTAATGCCGTTGGAGCAGCTTCAATCACATACATTTTCACTTTTTCACGCGGTACATCGTAATGTGCGCAAAGAGATGGCAAGCGCTCTGATAGTTCACCAATGAATTCAATTCCTGTGAAACCAGCACCAGCTACAATAAAGGTTAAAAGCTCGTCCTTCTTTTCTGGTGTATTGTTATATTTTGCAAACATATACTCAATGTGCTCTTTTACTTCACGAGCACCATTTACAGTCCACTTGCTGAAAGCATGTTCGTGAACACCCGGCACACCAAATGTTTCAGCTTCTGAACCTAATCCAACTACTAGATAGTCAAATTCAAGTTCACCATTTTCAAGGACAACTTTCTTTTCTTCACGCTTAATTTCAACAACACTGTCTTTAACAAACTTAATTTTATTTAAATCAAGTACACTGTTAATTGGCATGCGAGTACGCTCTGGAGATAATGTACCGGCCGCTGGTTCATGTAACCATGTTGTTTGATAGTGATAGTCGTGCTTGTTAACTAATGTAATGTTTGCTTCGTTGTGTCCTAACTGTTTTGTTAAACGAGATGCTGTAATCATCCCCGCATAACCTGCGCCAAGAATAACAATATTTGGCTTCTTCAAATTAATCACTTCCATCTTTTAATTTTTAATTACCATATTCTCTCCCGAAAAACAACATTGTGATTATTTTCACGAACGTAACTAGAATAATAGCATATTATATATAATAATTTCGTAAAATAGTCACAAAACCCTCTTTTATATTATGGCTTTTCGACTTTTTTTTCAACTGTCTTTTTAAAAATAACCTTAGTTTTTTTCTTTACTCGCTAATAATGTAAACGAAATCATCTAAAATATACACTTACATAGCTATTCCTTTCTTTTTACGCTGTTCTGTGCATATAATTAAGATGACGTTTGACTTTTTTGGAGGTGGAGAAGATGACAGACACTGAACTATACGATATTACCATTATTGGTGGTGGACCTACTGGCTTATTTGCAGCTTTTTATGCAGGAATGAGACAAGCAAAAGTAAAAATCATCGAGAGTATGCCTCAATTAGGCGGACAATTATCTGCGCTTTATCCTGAAAAGTACATTTATGATGTAGCTGGTTTTCCAAAAGTTAAAGCACAAGACTTAGTGAACAGCTTAGAAAAACAAGCCGGACAATTTAATCCAACCATCGTTCTTGAACAATCCGTACAAGAATTGATTGAACAAGAAGATGAAAGTTACATAATAAAAACGGATAAAGAAAGCCATAATTCAAAAGCCGTAATTATTACAGCTGGGGCTGGAGCATTTCAACCAAGGCGACTTGACGTTGAAAAATCTGAACAATATGAAGGCAAAAATCTTCATTATTTCATTCAAGATATAAGTGCCTTCACTGGTAAGCGCGTCCTAGTTTGTGGTGGTGGTGATTCTGCTGTTGATTGGTCACTCATGTTGGAACCAATTGCAAAGGAGGTTACACTCATCCATCGCAGAGACAAATTCCGTGCCCATGAACATAGCATTGAACTGTTAAATAAATCAAAAGTAACAATCCTCACTCCTTTTGAGATTAAAGAATTAATAGGTAATGATAATGCAATCGAGCAAGTGCTTATTAAAGAAATTAAAGGTGACACTGAACAAACCATTGATGTTGACGCAGTCATCGTAAATTTTGGATTCGTCTCTTCTCTTGGCCCTATTAAAGAATGGGGATTAGAAATTGAACGAAATTCGATTATCGTCAATACAAAAATGGAAACAAACCGAAAAGGTATTTATGCTGCTGGAGATGTTTGTACATATCCAGGAAAAGTGAAATTAATTGCGACCGGCTTTGGTGAAGCACCTACTGCTGTAAACAATGCAAAAACATATGTTGATCCAAAAGCAAAAGTATTTCCAGGACATAGTACTAGCTTATTTTAATAAGAATTTGAAAATTCAAAAGGTCTGTCCACTATAAGGTCATACCGTTTTGAATGTTATCAGTCCTGTTCTTCCTCATCCTTAGAACCAACAAAAAGACCTCCTAGATGTTACTTCGTTTAGGAGGTCTGAATTTTTTATCGGTAAGTCTTTAACATTCTTCAGGTGTTCCCGTATTTGTAGCTGTACGGAATGATGTGCCACATCCACATGATGCAATTGCATTGGGGTTATCAATTGTGAATCCCCCACCCATCATGTTTTGCTTGTAATCTACAACCAATCCTTTAACAATTGGTTCGCTTTCCTTATCCACCAAAACGGAAAGTCCATTAATATCTAAAAGTGTATCTTCCTCATGCTTTTCTGAATCAAAACCCATCCCATATGAAAGTCCACTACAGCCGCCACCTTTTACACCGATTCGAAGCATTAAACTTTGATCACCTTCAGCTTCCATCATGTCTTTAATTTGGCTTACTGCTGCATCCGTTAATGTAATCATGTCACCCCTCCTAATCGTGTTACACGATCAGTATACCTTTTAAAACGGTGAAACTCAAGATGTCTGCTCACCCAATTATGTTTAGAACGACAATGATTGTTCCCATTTTTTCGGATTTGATACTTCTAGTAATATCATTTTATTATGTGCACGATCTAATTCCTGACTATAATGCAGCACGATAGGATGACTCATTCCGTACTGTCCTGCTGCAGCGATCATTTTTTTACGAAGCTCTTCAATTCTCTCCATACAGGCTTCTTGTCTCAATACTTTGTTCATCCCATCATCCCCCCCATTTACAGTATTCACTCATCCGTACATCTATATTGCAATTTTACCAAATGAAAGGAAAATTGCGCAATAACAAATGGTAAAATAGGATGTTTTTACATAAGTTCCTTTTTTTGAAAGCGAATAACCTTACCAATTGAACCCTATTTCTTTCAATAACTTTATTCTGATAGTATAATAGTAGGTAAACATGAAAGACTTTTATGATCTTTAATAATATACTTCTATAAAAACAAGCATATTCCTTCAACAAGTCGAATCTAAGTTAAGAATATGTTACGGTATGATGAAGAAACGGAGGATAAAACGTATGGGAATAATTTTAACCGATACTAAGCTACAAACAATAGCTGAAAAAGTAAATCATGGTGAACGCCTAACAATTGAAGATGGGTTATATTTATTTGATAGCCCAGACTTACTAGGGATCGCCCAACTAGCTAATTCTGTGAACTATAAGAAAAATGGGGACAACGTCTATTTCATTGAAAACATGTATATTAACCCAACAAATGTATGTGAAGCAAACTGTGGATTTTGTGGATTTAAACGAAAGCCAGGTGAAGAGGGCGCTTACACGATGGATAGTGATGCCTTACTTGAATACGTAGAAAAAAGATGGAATGATAACATTCGTGAATTCCACATTGTCGGCGGGCACAACCATGAGGTTCCATTCGACTATTACTTAGATACCATACGTACGTTAAAGAAGCATTATCCTCAAGTAACAGTCAAAGCTTATACAGGTGCTGAAATTGAATTCTTCTCCCGTATTTCTGGCTTATCAATGAAAGAGGTTTTAGAAGATTTGATTAAAGCTGGTTTAGATACACTGCCTGGTGGAGGTGCTGAAATTTTAACGGAACGCTACCGTTTAAAAATGAGTCCAGATAAAGCTTCAACTGATCAATGGTTAGAAGCTCATGAGATCGCTCATAACCTTGGTTTAAAAACCCATGCTACTATGCTTTACGGTTCGATTGAAACAGTAGAAGAACGTCTAATTCATATGGATCGCCTTCGTCAACTTCAAGATCGTACAAACGGCTTCATGGTCTTTATTCCACTCGCGATGCAACCTCGTAGTGTCAATGCTGGAATTAAACGACGTACAACGGCTTATGATGATATGCGCACTCTTGCCATTAGCCGATTAATGCTAGACAACTTTGATCACATTAAAGCCTACTGGATTAACATTGGGGTTCAATTAACGCAAATGGCACTTACATTTGGGTCAAGCGATATTCACGGTACTCTTATTGAAGAACGTATTTCTCATGCAGTTGGTGCCCTAACTTCACAGGGAATTACTCGCGAGGAACTCGTTTATCTCATAAAGAGCGCAAATAAAATCCCAGTAGAAAGAGATACATTCTACAACATCGTAAAAACGTATTAGTTAATACAAAAAAGTGATTTTTCTAATATGAAATGAGCAAAGCCTCTGCACACCTCGAGGTGTGCAGAGTGCGGAGCCATTTCTACTCTAATAGAAAAAACGCTAGTGTTCTAGCGTTTTTCTTTTTAAGAAAACGTTTAATAACTTACTTGTCAAAAAAATCACAAACAAATAGGCTCTCTTATTTGCGTTCAAAAACGCCCTCACAAATAACCTCGGCAGCCCCTCTCATGATTACATGTCCATTTTCCTGCCATGTAATCAATAAATCTCCACCAAGTAGATGAACCGTTACTTCCTGACCTTTTTGGCTATAGCCATTTAAGACAGAAGCCACAACTGCTGCACAGGCACCCGTTCCACAAGCTTGAGTAATACCAGACCCTCTTTCCCAAACTCGAAAATAAATTTCACTTTCTGATACAACCTCAACAAACTCAACATTTACCCAATCTGGAAACCGTTCATCTTTTTCCATTGATGGTCCGATCTCTTCAACAGGAGCTTCTTGAATTTCATTTACAAACATAATGACATGTGGATTACCCATTGATACCGCGGTTACCCGAACAGAATGCTCGTCAATTAAAAATAACTCGTCTACAACTTTTTCTTGGTCCCTTCCTACCATAGGAATCTGATTCCTCGACAGAATCGGTTTGCCCATATCAACACTTACGCTATGAACTTGTTCTCCCTCTACATGAACCGTTGCCTTTACTTTGCCAGCTAGTGTTTCAATTTCAAATGAATTTTCATTTACATATCCATGTTCGTAAGCAAATTTTGCGACACACCGTAAACCATTCCCACAGTTTTTCGCTTCTGAACCATCATTATTAAAAATTCTCATCTTAACAGGAGCCACTTCTGATGGGCATACGAGGATCATTCCATCAGAACCAATTCCCTTGTTTTTATCAGCTACTTCAATTGCAAGCTGCGGAAGTTTTTCCTCTTCAATCGTTTGTTTAAACATGTCTATATAGATATAGCTATTTCCTAAACCATGCATTTTCGTAAACCGCATGTTCTTCAACCCCTTCTTAATTGCTTATCTGTCCAAAAATAATCCTGATCGACCTCAAGGATTGTTAATTTCCCGTTACAGCACGGCAAAATTAAGACCGTTTTTATGCCTTCTTGAGCACGTTTAAACTCAGATTTTTTCATGTTCGTTAACACATTGTCTGTGTGACAAAATGGACAATTTTGTATATATATATCATCAAATAAACGCTCATATGGCCACGTATTCACAAATGGGATCACATCCACTAACCACACATCCTTCCCCGTTAAACGAATCTATTTCATAAATATTTCCATGCCTTTGTTGATATTGCTTAAAGATAGCTCCAAAAGGGAAAGTCGCCCTTTCGGAACTATCTTTAAAACATTGGGTTTTCTTCTATAAACGTATATATATTTTCAACTAATTCGTCATTGGTTTCGCCAGACACATATTCACCATTCACTAGAGCGAAAAGTTCCACAGCACAGTTTCCGCAATTACTAAGACAGCCATACTCTATGATATCTAAGTTAGGATCTTTTTCTAACTCTTCCATTGCTTTTTGTGTTCCGCTAGCTAAATTACTTAGACAAAATTCAATAATGGGACGCATATTATCACCTCTTCAATCTTCTTTTATGCTACTCGCGGATGTGAGAGAAGTCAATTGCTAGAGCTCCAATTTCTAATTCATTCGAAAATTAATTTGCAACACATTTACTAAGAAAAGGAAATTTTCAGAAAAAGTCACACAATGAACACGATTCAATAAAGATTCACAAATTTGTTGTTATTTTGCCTAATTCTCGTTATAATCAAAACTGACCAAGGTCACTTTTATTAAGGAGAACATGTATGAATGAGCGAGCAAAGAAAGAACAAACGAAAGAGCGTATTGAACAAGCAGCTTTAGCTTTGTTCCGTGAAAAAGGTTTTTCTCGCACGACTGTACAAGAAATCACAAATGCTGCAAAGGTAGCAAAAGGTACTTTTTTTAATTACTTTCCTACTAAAGATTCGATCATGCAATCGCTAGCAAATGAGCTACTTCAAGCCGTAATGCCTTACGTCCAACAATCACATTTAAAAAATAGATCACTTTCAATTAGATTGCGCTCATATTTGCAATTTATTTTAACAGACTATGATCAATACCCTTCGTTAACAATTGAAATGTGGAATCATGTCTTGAAAGAACAAACCCTACTTTTTGCGCATTGGAATCAACTTTTACAAGATGCAAAAGCACAAGGAGAAGTCCATTCAACTGTTTCAATAAACACGTGGACTCATATTATTCACAGTTTAATTTCTCACGGGATCAAGTCGTTCGCAACAGAACCAACAAAAGCCCGTTTACTTGAAAACGTAATGACTTTGGTCGAAAGCAGTCTTGAAGCAATTATTGAAAAAAGGGGACATCCATTTATGAAAAAACTCGTTATTTTAGGTGGCGGTTATGGCGGAATGCGCGTACTACAACGACTTTTACCTGAGGGCTTACCGGAAAATGTTGAAATTACGTTAATTGACCGCCTGCCTTACCATTGCTTAAAAACGGAATACTACGCATTGGCTGCAGGTACCGCAGCAGATCATCACCTTCGTGTTAGCTTTCCTGAAGATGCTAGACTCACAATCAAATACGGCACGATAAAAAACGTAGATTTAGGTGAAAAAACAGTTGAGCTCGCGGAAGGAGATTTTATTCCTTATGATAAATTGATTATAGGCTTAGGCTGTGAAGATAAGTATCATAACGTTCCAGGTGCCCAAGAGTTTACCCATAGTATCCAAACAATGGATAAAACGAGAAGAACCTACGAAACGTTAAATAACATTCGTCCAAATGGCATTGTATCCATTGTCGGTGCTGGATTAAGTGGTGTAGAGCTCGCAAGTGAACTTCGTGAAAGCCGTCCTGATTTAACGATAAAGTTGTTTGACCGTGGAGAAATCATTCTTTCTATGTTCCCACGTAAATTGAGCACATATGTTCAAAACTGGTTTATTGACCATGGCGTTGATGTAATAAATAAATCAAACATTACAAAGGTAGAGGATGGCATTCTTTATAACCATGATGAACCGATTGAATGTGATGCCATCATTTGGACAGCAGGTGTTCAACCAGTTGAAGTCGTTCGTAATTTAGACGTTGAAAAAGATCAACAAGGAAGAGTCATCTTAACACCTCAACACTTTCTTCCAAATGACGACAACGTCTTTATCGTTGGAGATTGTGCTAGCCTCCCTCACGCACCGAGTGCGCAGCTAGCTGAGGGGCAAGCAGAACAAATTGTGTCCATTTTAAAGAAACAATGGAATGGAGAATCAATACCAGAAGAACTACCGCGTATTAAATTAAAAGGTGTGTTAGGTTCACTCGGAAAAAAACATGGTTTTGGCTTAATGGGTGATCGAACTCTCCTTGGGCGAGTTCCTCGAGTATTAAAAAGTGGGGTTCTATGGATGTATAGATACCATTCTGGCTCTTAATTAGATGTATTTTGTCGAAACGATCAATAATTCTTTTTTTTAAAAAGGCAGATGAGGGTGATAGAACCCTCACCTGCCTTTTTTGTTGATACAATCCCCATTCAGCTTCTGAATTCATTAATATCCGTAAAAATAGGCTAACTTTCCGGAACAAACAACCATAAACTATGTTAGGTAGTTATACTACAATATATCGTCGGAGGTGATATCATGAGCAATCAATTATTTTATAGAGGACCTATGTCGCCTACTAAAAAAATAGAAGCAGTCATTTCTGAAATTGAACAATTGAAAAGTCAAACAGAACAAATAGCAGATGAATTAGCTCAAAAAGCTGTTCGTCAAATGTTAGAGCAAACTGAAGATATCGTTAACCAATTATTAGAAAAAGCAGAAGGTACTATTGGAGAAGCTGGAAATGAAGCTACCGACCTAGCAAAAAAATCAGCAAAAAAAGCGGCTAAAAAAGCGGCTAAAAGAGCAGCAAGAAAACAGAGCAAAAAAGCGGCAAAGAAAGCGGCTAAAAAATATAGTAAAAAGGCTCTAAAGAGAATATCCATTTCTACAGAGAGTGAATTAAATTCAGCCGTGGCAGAGGAACCTGCTGTTGTTGAAAATCTTGAAACTGAACAAACTATCGAAACTGATAAGGATTCATAAGATAGTAAGTGTCGACAATCGACACTTACTATCTTTTTTAGTTATAACTGTTCTTCTCTGTTGCTTTTCCATTGCTCTATTCTTTCGTATATTTCTTTTAACCTTGGGTTCCCTTCCGCTATAACGTCTCCTTCTGCTACGACCAATGGATAAAAATATTCATCATCTTTAATGGCATTTGCATAATAAATATGATCCTCTTTTGTACCTGGCTCATCGATATCTACATAAGTAAACGAAAACTCAATCTCAGGGTATTTTCTTGTAATAGCCGCTTCTAACCATTCCATTGTTTCTCTAGCACTAGGAAGATGAATACAGCTAGCACACTTTTCTTCTGCTCCATACACTGTCATGTTCATGTATACTCATTCCTTTCACGTATTCATTACATCTGGAATAATTATAATGTAAATGGATGAACAACGATAGCAACAGTCCATTTTTCCAATTATTCATTGATTATACGCGTAAAATCAAGCAGATTCATGGATTTTTTTTAAAAACACCCTTATAATAGATAATAGAAAGGAGTTGTTTGAAATGGCAACAGCTGAAATGGTTGAACAAGTTAGTGAAGTATTAGATAAGCTTCGTCCTTTCTTGCTACGTGATGGCGGGGATGTTGAGCTCGTGGACGTAGAAGATGGAATTGTGAAAGTGCGCCTTCTAGGTGCTTGCGGTTCATGCCCAAGTTCTACGATTACGTTAAAAGCAGGTATTGAGCGTGCGCTTCTTGAAGAAGTTCCTGGTGTAAAGGAAATCGAGCAAGTCTTTTAATAGGAAAACGCCCGACTTATGTCGGGCGTTTCTTTTTTTTATTTATGTTACGCACGAAACCTTGCAATGGCTCCGCTCAATGCTTCGAGAACGTACCAAAGGGAAGGTCGTCCTTTGGGTTTTAGTGATTCAT